>CAZSPS010000430.1:0-1956 GCA_964608875.1 uncultured Ectothiorhodospiraceae bacterium | reverse complement strand
TCCCTCTTCCCGCTCGTCCCGCTCGTCCGCCGCCCGGTCGCCCCCGCCCCCGCCGGCCCGGCCGCCTCAGGCGAACGCCTGGATGCCGGTCTGGGCGCGGCCGAGGATGAGGGCGTGGATGTCGTGGGTGCCCTCGTAGGTGTTGACCGTCTCGAGGTTGAGGGCGTGGCGCATCACATGGAACTCCTCGTGGATGCCGTTGCCGCCGTGCATGTCGCGCGCGGCGCGCGCCACGTCGAGCGCCTTGCCGCAGTTGTTGCGCTTGACGAGGCTGATGGCCTCGGCCGGACACTCGCCCGCGTCCATGCGCCGCCCCACGGCGAGCGCGCCCTGCAAGCCGAGCGCGATCTCGGTCTGCATGTCCGCGAGCTTGCGCTGCACCAGCTGGTTCGCGGCGAGCGGCCGCCCGAACTGCGTGCGCTCCAGGGTGTACGTGCGGGCCGCGTGCCAGCAGGCCTCGGCCGCCCCCATCGCCCCCCAGGCGATGCCGTAGCGCGCCCGGTTGAGGCACCCGAACGGCCCGGCGAGGCCGCGCGCGCCGGGCAGCAGGTTCTCCTCGGGCACGAAGACCCCGTCCATCGCGATCTCGCCGGTGACCGAGCAGCGCATCGAGAGCTTGCCCGAGATGCGGGGCGCGGTGAGCCCCTGCATGCCCTTCTCGAGGACGAAGCCGCGGATGACGTCCCGGCCCCCGCCGCCGCGCCCACCGCCCTCTTCCTCCTCCTCCGCCACCTTGGCCCACACCACGAACACGTCGGCGATGGGCGAGTTGGTGATCCAGGTCTTGGCGCCGGAGAGCCGCCAGCCGCCGTCCGCGCGCGCCGCGCGCGTCTTCATGCCGCCCGGGTCCGAGCCGTGGTCGGGCTCGGTGAGGCCGAAGCAGCCCACCCACTCCCCGGCGGCGAGCCGCGGCAGGTACTTGCGGCGCTGCTCCTCGGTGCCGTAGGCGTAGATGGGGTACATGACGAGGCTCGACTGCACGCTCATCATGGAGCGGTAGCCCGAGTCCACGCGCTCGATCTCGCGCGCGACGAGGCCGTAGGCGGTGTAGCCCGCGCCCGCGCAGCCGTAGCCCTCGATGGTGCTGCCGAGGAAGCCGAGCGCCCCCAGCTCGCGGAAGATGCCGGGGTCCTCGCGCTCCTCGCGGAAGGCGGCGACGACCCGCGGCATGAGCGCATCGGACGCGAACGCGCGCGCGCTGTCCCGCACCATGCGCTCCTCTTCGGTGAGCGCCGTCTCGAGGGCGAGCGGGTCGGACCAGTCGAAGGCGGCGGCGGCCTGACCGCCGCGCCCTGACGCCGCCGCCGCGGCGGGGGCGGTCGCCGCCGCCGATGAAGCCTCCGCGCCGCGCGTCGCCATCCCGTTCCTCCGTCCGTCCCGTGCGTTCGTGCGTTCGTGCGTCCGTCCGGCCGGCCGGCTATTCGAGCCCGACCGAGAACAGCGACTCGAGGTCGTGGCGGGAGTAGGCGCGGAAGGCGATCAGCGTCTCCGTGCCCTTGATCCCCGCGATGCCCCGCATGGCGCGGGTCACCAGGTCCGCCAGGTCCTCGTTGCGCGCCACCCGCACCAGCGCCACCAGGTCGTGGCGCCCCGCCACCGAGTAGACCTCCGAGACCCCCGCCACGTCCGCGAGCGCCTCGCCGACCGCGGCCGTGGCGTCGCGCTCGGTGTCGATGAGAATGATGGCCGTCACCATGACCCCGTTCCTCCTAGTACCCCTCGTCGAGCAGGGGGAAGGCGC
The DNA here is from genome assembly GCA_964608875.1 of uncultured Ectothiorhodospiraceae bacterium. Classification (GTDB taxonomy): domain Bacteria; phylum Pseudomonadota; class Gammaproteobacteria; order HK1; family HK1; genus JAJDXW01. The sequence continues at coordinate 215 of CAZSPS010000430.1, read as the reverse complement.
TGGTGGCGTGCGGCCGGGCCACCGCCGGGTCGCGGTGCAGCCAAGTCGCGTCCAGCTCCGCGTAGCCGTTCACCCCGAGCAGCCCGAGGCAGATGCGCACCTCGTGCTCCAGCAGCTCCAGCATGCGCACCACCCCGGCGCGCCCCGCCGCCGCCACCGCGCAGCCCGTGAGCCGGCCGACCCCGACCGCGGACGCCCCGAGGATCATCGCCTTC
>CAZSPS010000429.1:0-3925 GCA_964608875.1 uncultured Ectothiorhodospiraceae bacterium | reverse complement strand
GAGCCGGCCCTTCGCCTCGCTCGTGCGCGCCGCGCGGCTCTTGAGCACGTGGAGCTTCGAGGCGGCCGCCTTGCGCCGCGCGACCCGCACCTCCTCCGCGGTCTCCTCGAGCGCCGCCCGCTCGTCGGCGTAAGTCTTCGCGAGGCGCTCGATCTCGCCCATCGTCATGGCGCTCATGCGCTTTCCTCCCCCGTTGCCTTCGTCGCCGGGCGCGCCGCTCCGTACCGCCGGAGCGTCTCCCACCCGTCCACGTCGTGTTCGGTGCGCCCGGCCGCGGCCCTGCGCCCGGCCGCGCGGCGCTCCTCCTCGCGCCTCGTCTCGGCCTCGCCCGCCATCCGCTCCGCGATCCCCGCGGCCGCCTCGAAGAGGTAGCCGTGGGACTTGAGCGGACGGCGCAGCCGCCCCGCGTCGCGCGCGGCCAGCACCGCCTCGAACGCCTCCGGCCACGCCTCGGCCGGGACCTCGACGGCGCGCCCGCCGCGCTCGACGCGCCCGGACTCGACGACGCCGGCGAGCTCGTCCAGGAGCGCCGCCGCGCGCGACCACCGAAGCGAGCCCTTCGCCGGGCGGAAGCACGCGAGGTAGCCGATCGCGCCCGCCCCGAGCGCGGGCAGAGAGAGCGCGCGCTCGACGGCGCGGCGCGCGCCGGCGTCCGCGACGGCCGCGTCGAGCGAGTGCCGCCCGCCGCACGAGGGGCAGACGATCAGCACGGGCGCCGCCCCCTCGCGCCGGCTCCGGCCGTGTCGATCCCGGAGAACGCCATGAGCCCGGTCGTGACGACGCGCGCGCCCCGGAACTCCGACCACGCCCCGCCGCCGTTGCAGCGCGCGAAGCCCTCGCGCACGAGCGCCCGGCGAAGGGGCTCGCCCCGGAGCGGCGCGGGGCGCGGCGGACCCGGCGGGCGGATCACGCCGGCGCCTCCTCGCCGGGCGCGACCAGGCGGAAGCCGTCGTCGTCGTCCTCCTCCTCTTCGGCCGGGCGGTCGCGCCACCACGCGGGCGGCGCCTCGCCCGGCTCGGCGACGAGGCGGTAGAGCCACACGGGCTCGCCGCCCGCGCGCGTCGTCTGCCGGCAGTCCACGATCGCGCCGTTGGCGCGCAGCTCCGACACCGCGGCCGAGAGCCCGACGATCCGCGCCTCGACGAGGAGCTCCATCGAGGTCAGCTCGTCGCGGGTCTTGAGCGCCGCAAGCAGGCGCTGGAGCCGGGGCGAGCGGTCGAGACGCGCGGAGTGCATCAGTCCGCCTCCCCGTCGATGGCGTCGCCGAGGATCACGGCCGCCGCGGCGACGCACCCGAGCGCCGCGAGGCGGGGCTCCACCGCGTCCGCGGCCTCGACCTCGAGCGCGTCCTCCGCCAGATCGGCGAGGCTCTGGCGCTCGAGCCAGGCGTCCTCGTCGTCCGCCGTCGCGCGCGCGATCCACGCGCGCACGCGCCGGCTCTCGCCCGCGTCCTCGTCCGCGAGGAGGCGCGCGGCGACCGCGAGCAGCGCGAGCGCGCGGAGCTCCGCGCTCACGCCGCGAGCCCCTCGGCGCGCCGCTTCGCCGCGACCTCGAGCCGGGCGGCCTGGACCAGCGCGCGGCGCATCTCGACGGGCGCCCGCGCGAACTCGTCGCGCTTGTTGAGGAGGGCCAGCGTCCGGCGGTCCACCAGCTCCAAGTTCGAGGGCGCGCAGTTCGCCGGGTCGCCGTCGAGCTGGAGCACGGCCTCGCCCGCCGGGACCGGGCGCCCGTGCGCGCGCTCCCACTCGACGACCGCCTTGCGCCGCCAGCCGGCCCCGCCCGGGGCCGTCTTGACCTCGACGATCTCCCGCTGGAGGCGCGCCCCCCGCATCCGCGCGGAGAGGACCCTCTCCGCCCCGACCGGCGCCTCCGGCCTCCGCCGCGCCCCGAACGCGCCGCGGTTCGGGGCGGGGTCGCACAGCGCCCGGAGCGAGAGGCCGCGCCGCGCCGCGAAATCCTTCAGCCGCCCCACGTCGGGCCGCCCCCCGTAGCGCGCCGCGAACGCCTCGGCGAGCTCGCCCCGCGTGCGCCCGCGCGCCGCGGCGACGAACCACGCGGCGTCGCGCGCCCCATAGCTGCGCGGCCGGCCGCCGCCGCGCCCCGGCTCGCGCGTCGCCTCGCGCCCGATCTCGATCCCGAAGCGCGAGCACGCGGCGTAGATCGCCTGCGCCGAGACGCGGACGAGGAAGCGCCGCTCGAAGCGCTTGGCGAGCGGCCCCGCCGTCCACTCCGGCGCCTCCGAGCGCAGCCACTCGACTCGCTCGGGCGTCCAGACCCAGGGCTCGCGCCCGCGGCTCATCGTTTCGCCGCCCCGTTCGCCTTGCCGTTCGCGCCGGGGAGGCGCCCGAGCTCCGGCGCCGGCGCCATGAACCGAGGCGTCTGGCCGGGCGCGCCCATCTCGTCGCGGTGGCGCACCACGTCGAGCACCAGGCGCCCGTTGCTCACGATCTCGCGCGTCAGGCCGCACATCGCGTGCGAGCGCCGGATCTCCTCGTCGAGCTCCGCGCCCGTCAGGTCCTTGTCCTTCAGGCGGTCGAGCTGCTGGGCCAAGTGGTTGTGCACGTCTTCGAGCGATGGCTTCGCCATGGTCTTTCCTCCCGTGGGTGGGCGCGGCCGGCCGGCCGCGTCAGGCCGCGCTCCGAAGGCGCGCGACCGCAAGGCTCCGGGCGAGCGAGCGCGCGCTCGCGTCCGTCCCCGCCCGCTCCACCTCGCGCCGGATGTCGCGCTCGCAGTCCTTGCACCGGCTCATCAGGCCCGAGGAGCGCGAGGGGTCGGAGCAGAAGCGCTCGGCCGCGAGCTCGCGCCGGCAGACCGAGCACCGCTGGCGGCGGTTCGAGCGCGAGTAGCGCCGCGCGCGCCGCGGGCGCCGGCGGACGCGGAGCCCGTAGGGCGTCGCCTGCGGCGCCGCCGCGCCGCTGCGGACGACGGCCCTGGGCGCCGTCGCGCCGAAGACGTTGATGGGCTTGGCGAGGCGCGCGACCTCGCGCCGCTCGGCCTCGAGCGCGGCGTCCTTCGTGCGGTGCCCGGAGAGCGTCTCCGCCTCCCACGGGTCGCCCGCCCGGAGGCGCGCGGTGAGCTCCGCGTTGCACGCGCGCTTGTTGCGGTGGGCGTAGATGCGGTCGGCGAGCGGGCGGCTCGTGACGCCGACGTACTCCGCGCCGTCGGCGAAGCGGATGCGGTAGACGATCCACGCGGGCGCGCTCACGCGGCCGGCCCCCGGCCGTCGTCGCCGACGTCGACGCCGCCCTCTTCGAGGACGGCCAGCACCTCCGCGCGGCGATCCCCGGCCACGCGCAGCACGCCCCTGCACACCGCGTCGCCGGCGGCCTCGAGCCGCTCGGACGCCACGAAGAGCGCGCGCGCGATCGCCGCGAGCGCCCACATCGCGCAAAGGCGCGCGAGCTCGCGCGGGAGCGAGGGCCGGGCCGGGGCGCTCACGCGGCGCGCCTCCGCCGGTCCGAGCGCCGGCGCTCGCGGTGGAGGGACAGGCGGTAGGCGGTCCGCGCCGCCCAGCCGGAGACGGCGTCGAGCGCGCCCCGCGCCCGGCCCGCGGCGCGGTGGACGGCCGTCGCCGCCGGCAGCGCGAGCGGCCAGATCCAGCGCATCCAGCGCGGGGCGCGGTCGTAGGCGCGAAGGGGCCGCGGCCGGCTCACGGCGCGTACCCCGAGGCCGGCCGGCCGCGCGAGGCGCGCCACTCGCCGAGCTCGCGCCCGACCTCCGCCCGCGCCTCGCTCCTGAGGGCGTTCGCGGCGCCGGAGTCCATCGGCGCGGGCCGCCCGTCCCGGCGCCCCGCCCGGCGCGCGAGCTCCGTCCCGGCGCGCGAGGCCGCCCGGTCGAGCGCGCGCGTCCGCGCCGCGAGGCGCGAGGCCGCGGCCAGCGCCTCGGCCGCGCCGCCCTCGCGGACCGCGCACTCGGCGAGCGCGGC
>CAZSPS010000428.1:0-3320 GCA_964608875.1 uncultured Ectothiorhodospiraceae bacterium | reverse complement strand
CGCCGCTGTAGCGGGGCGAGGCAATCCACCATGCCCGGCCCCGCTCCCCGCGCCCGCGCCCGCAAGCGCACCGAACCCGGCGCCGGGACGGGCGTCTGCGCTGGCGCCGGGTTCGGTGCGCTTGCGGGCGCGGGCGCGGGGAGCGGGGCCGGGCATGGTGGATTGCCTCGCCCCGCTACAGCAGCGGCGCGCAGGCCCGTTCGAGCCACGCTCGCTCGTCCGGCGCGAGCGCCGGCGCGAGCGTCTTGCGCACCCGCGCGTGGTAGCCGTCGAGCCACGCGCGCTCGTCCGGGGTCAGCAACGCCGGGTCGATGAGCCGTTTCTCGATCGGGCACAGCGTCAGCGTCTCGAAGCGCAGGAAGTTGCCGCTGCCGCCGCCGCCGCTGCCGCGCCGCCGCCCGCTCCGGCCCCCGGCCGCGCCCGCGCCGGCCTCCACCACCTCGACCAGGTTCTCGATGCGGATCCCGAACTCCCCCGGCTTGTAGAACCCGGGCTCGTTCGACTGCACGTTGCCGGGCTCGAGCGGGGCGGCGTGCGAGCGCGGGCTGATCGACTGCGGCCCCTCGTGCACGTTGAGGTAGGCGCCCACCCCGTGCCCCGTGCCGTGCGCGTAGTCCCGCCCCGACCGCCACAGCGCGGCGCGCGCGAGCGTGTCGAGCCGCGCCCCCGGCGTCCCGGCCGGGAAGTGCGCGGTGGCGATGGCGATGTGCCCCTTCAGCACCCGCGTGTAGCACTCGCGCTGCTCCGCCGTCGCCCGCCCCCCGAGCAGCAAGGTGCGCGTGATGTCGGTGGTGCCGTCGAGGTAGTGCGCGCCGGAGTCGAGCAGGAACAGCCCCCTCGCCCGCAGCGGGACGTCGCTCGCCTGGTCCACCGCGTAGTGGATGATCGCGCCGTGCTCCGCGTAGCCGGCGATGGTGGGGAAGCTGAGCCCCCGGAAGTGCTCGCCCTCCGCCCGGAACCGTTCGAGCCGCGCGGCCGCGCTCATCTCGGTGACCCCGCCGGCCGGCACGGCGCCCTCCAGCCAGGCGAGGAAGCGCACCATCGCCACCCCGTCGCGCCGGTGGGCGGCGCGGATGCCGGCCAGCTCCCCCTCGTTCTTGCGCGCCTTCATGCGGGGGATGGGCGAGGGGGCGAGCAGCGGGCGCGCGCCCTTGAGCAGCGAGGCGCACCAAAGGCTCGTCGTGTCCGGGTCGATCCACACCGCCGCCTTGCGCCGGGCGAGCGCGCGCAAGGTGCGGCGCACCCCGGCGTAGGGCTCCACCCGCGCCACGCGCCGCAGGTGGGAGCGCACCTGCGGCGCGCCCACCTTGGCGCGGTCGACATGCAGCACCGCGTCGTCGAGGGTGACCACCGCGTAGGCGATCAGCACCGGGTTGTACGCCACGTCGGCGCCCCGCAGGTTGAACAGCCACGCGATGGCGTCGAGGGTGGTGACGAGCAGCGCGTCCGCGCCGCGCGCGCGCATGGCGCGGCGCACCCGGCGCAGCTTGGCGGCGGCGGTCTCGCCGGCGAAGCGCACGGAGAGCGCCGCCGCGGGCGCGCGTCCGCCGCCTCCGCTTCCGCCCCGGCTGCGCCCGTCCGTCTCCATGGCGGCGCGCACCGCGTCCACCAGGTTCTCGCCGATGGGCTTGAGGGCGATGCCGCGCGCCGCGAGCGCGCGCTCGAGCTGCCGCGCGCGCGTCACGCTGACGACGGCGGGGTCCACCCCCACCGCCGCCCCGCGGGGGAGCGTGCCGGCGAGGTGCCGTTCGATGGAGGGCACGCCCTTCTCGCCCGCCGGGAACAGCCGGAGCCCGGTGCCGCGCAGTTGCTGCCGGGCCTGCAGGTGGTAGCGGCCGTCGGTCCACAGGCCCCCGCCCTCGAGCCCCACCACGGCGTCGCCCGCGGAGCCGGTGAACCCGCTCACCCACGCGCGCCGCGCCCAGTGCGCGGGCACGTACTCGCTCTGGTGCGGGTCGCTCGACGGCACGAGGTAGGCGGCGACCTCGTGCTCGCGCATCGCGTCGCGCAGACGCGCGAGCCGGGCGCGGATGCCCTTGGCCAAGGCTCGGACTCCGGTGTGTCGGTACGGGTGGCCTTATACTAGCCGAATGGCGCGCAAGATCCGGGTGGGGATCGTGTTCGGGGGGCGTTCCTGCGAGCACGAGGTATCGCTCGACTCCGCCCGTTCCGTGGTCGCCGCCATCGACCACTCGAAGTACGACCTCACCTTCATCCACATCGGGAAGGACGGCGAGTGGCGCCTGCCGGCGCCGCCGGTCGCGGATGCGGGCGCGGACGCGGACGCCGCCTCCCCCGCCGCCGCCTTGCCCGCCGCGCTCGCCGCGTCCGGCGCGTCCGGCGGCGAGGACGCATCGCTCCCGATCCTCGTCGGCTATCCCGACGGCGGGCGGCTCCTCGCGCGCGGCCCGGCGCACGCCGAGCCCCTCGCCCCCGGCGGCTCCGGCGCGCCCGCGAAGGCGGCGGGCGGCGCGGGCGCGGGCGAAGGCCTCGACGTGGTGTTCCCCCTGCTGCACGGCCCCTTCGGCGAGGACGGCACGGTGCAGGGGCTGCTCGAGCTGGCCGGCCTGCCCTACGTCGGTGCGGGGGTCCTCGGCTCCGCCGTGGCCATGGACAAGGCCATGATGAAGCGCGCGTTCCGGGCCGAGGGCCTGCCCGTGGTGGAGTACTTCGCGCTCGCCCGTTCGGAGTGGCGGCGCGGCCCGGAGGCCGTGCGGGCGCGGGCGGAGGCGGCGCTCGGCTACCCGATGTTCGTGAAGCCCGCGAACCTCGGGTCGAGCGTCGGGGTGCACCGCATCGACGGCCCCGGCACGTTCCGGGAGCGGGTCGAGGACGCCGCCGCCTACGACACCCGGGTGCTGCTCGAGGCGGCGGCGCGCGATTGCCGCGAGGTCGAGTGCGCCGTGCTCGGCAACGACGAGCCGCGCGCCTCGGTGGTGGGCGAGATCGTGCCGAGCCGCGAGTTCTACGACTACGACGCGAAGTACCTCGACGACGCCTCGCAGCTCGTCATCCCCGCCCCGCTCGCCCCCGCGACCGCCGAGCGGGTGCGCGCGCTGGCCCTGGACGCGTTCCGGGCGGTGGACGCGCGCGGCCTCGCGCGCGTGGACTTCTTCGTCGGGCGCGAGGAAGGCGGGGGCGGCTCGCGCGTCTACGTGAACGAGGTGAACACCATGCCGGGGTTCACCCCCATCAGCATGTACCCGAAGCTGTGGGAGGCGAGCGGCATCCCCTACGCCGAGCTGATCGACCGCCTGATCGAGCTCGCCCTCGAGGAGCACCGCGACCGGCGCGACGTGCGCTCCGTGCTGTAGGCGGGC
>CAZSPS010000427.1:0-2722 GCA_964608875.1 uncultured Ectothiorhodospiraceae bacterium | reverse complement strand
GTGCTCGACCGGATCGACCTGCTGCTCATCATGTCCGTCGAGCCCGGCTTCGGCGGCCAGTCCTTCCTCCCCGAGACGCTGCCGAAGCTGCGCGCCGCGCGCGCGCTCCTGGACCGCCACGAGGCGGCGGGCGGCCAGCCGGTGCGGCTCGAGGTGGACGGCGGCGTGAAGGCCGCCAACGTCGGGGAGATCGCGGCGGCCGGGGCGGACACCTTCGTGGCCGGCTCGGCCATCTTCGGGGCGGACGACTACGCCGTCGCCATCGCGGCGATGCGGGACGCGATCGCAGGCGCGGTCGGAAGTGCGGACGGGGGGAAGTCCTCCGGCGCCGCCGGCGGCCGGTGACCGGCGGGCGGAGCGCGCACGGCGATGGACATGCAGACGGCCATCCGGACGGTGGCGGAAGGCCGCGGCCTCGACGGCGCCTCCATGACCTCGGTCATGCGCACCATCATGACCGGCGAGGCGACGGAGTCGCAGATCGGCGGCTTCCTCATCGGCCTTCGCATTAAGGGCGAGACGGTCGAGGAGATCGCCGCCGCCGCCCGCGTCATGCGCGAGCTGGCGGACGCCGTGCCAGTGGACCCCGACGGCCTCGTGGACACGGCCGGCACCGGCGGGGACGTGTCGGCCACGTTCAACGTCTCGACCACCGCCGCCCTCATCGCGGCCGGCGCGCGGGTGCGGATCGCCAAGCACGGCAACCGCGCCGGCTCGAGCAGCTCGGGGAGCGCGGACGCGCTCGAAGGCGCGGGCGTCCACATCGGCCTCACCCCCGCGCAGGTGGCCGAGTGCATCCGGCGCGCCGGCATCGGCTTCATGTTCGCCCCGCACCACCACGGCGCCATGCGCTACGCGGTCGGGCCGCGCCGCGAGATGGGCGCGCGCACCGTGTTCAACCTGCTGGGGCCGCTCACCAACCCGGCCGGCGCCCCGAACCAGGTGATCGGGGTGTTCGACGAACGCTGGACCGGGCCGCTCGCCCGCGTGCTGCGCGAGCTCGGCAGCCGCCACGTGCTCGTCTACCACTCCGAGGACGGGCTCGACGAGATCAGCGTCGGCGCGCCGACCCGGGTCGCGGAGCTGCGCGGCGACGAGGTGCGCGAGTACTCGGTGGCCCCGGAAGAGCTCGGGGTAGAGCGCTCGGCGGCGGCGCTGGACGCGCTCCGGGTGGACAGCCCCGAAGCGAGCGTGGCGATGATGCGCGGCGTGCTGGACGGGCGCCCCGGACCCGCGCACGACATCGCGCTGCTGAACGCGGGCGCGGCCATCTACGTCTCCGGCCGGGCGGCGAGCCTCGCGGACGGGGTGGAGGCCGCGCGCGAGTCGGTCGCGAGCGGCGCGGGCCGCGACGCCCTCGCCCGGCTGGTGGCGGTCTCGAACGAGCTGGCGGACGCGCCATGAGCGGCGGCGTGCCCGACATCCTGGCCCGCATCCTCGAGCGCAAGCGCGAGGAGGTGGCCGAAGCCGCACGCGGCCTTCCCCTCGCCGACGCGCGGCACCGGGCGGCGGACGCACCGCCGGCGCGCGGCTTCCGGGCGGCGCTCGCGGCACGGCTCGACGAGGGGCGCGCGGCCGTCATCGCCGAGCTCAAGCGGGCCTCGCCGAGCCGCGGGGTCATCTGCCGGGACTTCGACCCCGCCCGCATCGCAGCCGGCTACGAGCGGGGCGGCGCGGCGGCGCTCTCCGTGCTCACCGACCGCGAGTTCTTCCAGGGCTCGCCCGAACACCTGCGGGCGGCGCGCGCGGCGGCGCCCGCCCTCCCCGTCCTGCGCAAGGACTTCACGATCGACCCCTGGCAGCTCTACGAGGCGCGGGCGATGGAGGCGGACTGCGTGCTGCTCATCGCCGCCGCCCTCGACGACGGCCGGCTCGGGGAGTTCGCGCACCTCGCCCGCGAGATCGGCCTCGACGCCCTGGTGGAAGTGCACGACGAGGAGGAGCTCGCGCGCGCGCTCGAGTTGCCGGCGGAAGCCCTCGTCGGCATCAACAACCGCGACCTCCGGACCTTCGAGACCCGCCTCGAGACCACGAAGCGCCTCGCCGCGCACGTGCCGGCGAACCGGATCGCGGTGACGGAGAGCGGGATCGCGGCGCGCGCGGACGTGGAGGACCTGCGCGCCCACGGGGTGCACGTCTTCCTGGTGGGCGAGGCGCTGATGGGCGCGCCCGATCCGGGCGAGCGCCTCGCCGCCCTGCTCGGGGAGCGCCCGGAGGGCGGCGCGCGATGAGCCGGCTCGACAGCGTCATCCGCCGCCTCGAGGCGCAGCGCGCCTGCCTCGACCGCGCGCACGAGCTGCTGGCCGGGACGCCCGGCCCCGTGTTCGAGCTCGGGCTCGGCAACGGTCGCACCTACGACCACCTGCGCGAACGGTTCGCCGGACGCGAGATCTTCGTGTTCGAGCGCAAGATCTCCGCCCACCCCGACTGCATACCGGACGACGATCACCTGTTCTTCGGCGACGTGCTCGAATCGCTGCCCGAAGTCACCCCGCGCTTCGGCGGCCGGGTGGCGCTGGTGCACGCGGACATCGGGTCGGGGGTGCAGGAGGAGAACCGCAAGCTCGCGGCGCGCATCTCGGCCCTGCTCCCGCCCCTGCTGGCGCCGGGCGCGCTGGTGGTCTCCGACCAGCGGATGACGCTCCCGGACGCGGAAGCGCTCGACCTCCCGCACGGCATCGCCCCCGGCCGCTACCACATGCTGCGCACCCCCGCCTGAGGC
>CAZSPS010000426.1:0-35349 GCA_964608875.1 uncultured Ectothiorhodospiraceae bacterium | reverse complement strand
CCGGAAGGAAGTGCGGGAGCCGGCCTGTAAGCCGGGTTCTGTCGAGAGCAGCCATTCATCTGGGACGCGCGTCGCCGCGCGCCTCGAGCGGCCTACCCGGGAGCCGCGCGGGCCACGCGTGAACGCTCCCCTATTTGGCCTTGCTCCGGGTGGGGTTTACCCTGCCACCGGTGTTGCCACCGGCGCGGTGCGCTCTTACCGCACCTTTTCACCCTTACCCGCGCGAGGCGCGGGCGGTTTGTTTTCTGTGGCACTTTCCGTGGGCTCGCGCCCCCCAGGCGTTACCTGGCACCCTGCCCTGTGGAGCCCGGACTTTCCTCCCCGCCGCGGGATGCGGCGCAGCGGCTGCCCGGCCGGCTCCCGCCCGCCGAGTTTCCACCACTACGCCCCCTCGCCGCAACCGCCGCCCGTCGCCGGCGGCGCCCCGTCCGCGCCGCCCTCCTCCCCTTCCCCGGTGCGGCGGCGGGCGAGGGCGAGCCGGTAGAGCGGCTTGCGGGGCGCCCCGGTGATGCGCACCGAGAGGTCCACGGCCTGGCGGAGCGGCAGGGCCTCGAGCAGAACGCCGAGCGTGCGCTCCGCCTGCGCCGTGAGCTCGCCCGCCTCCCGCTTCGCCCGCCCCGCGGCCACGATCACGTACTCGCCCCGCGGCTCTCCGAGACGCTCCGCCGCCTCGCCCAGGGTGGTGCGGACGATCGACTCGTGGCGCTTGGTCAGCTCGCGGGCGAGCACCACCCGCCGGCCGTCCCCGAAGGCGGCGCGCATGGCCTCCAGGGCGGCGGCCACCCGGTGCGGCGCCTCGTGGAAGACGAGGGACCGGGGGTCGTCGGCCAGCGCCTCGAGCCGCGCCGCGCGCGCGCCCGGCGCGGACGGCAGGAAGCCCTCGAAGGCGAACCGGTCCGTCGGCAGCCCCGCCACGGACAGCGCGCACAGGAAGGCGCTCGGCCCCGGCACCGGCGCCAGGGTGCCCCCGGCCCGCGCGAAGGACTCGACCAGCAGGTAGCCGGGGTCGCTCACCAGCGGCGTCCCCGCATCGCAGACCAGCGCGAAGGACTCGCCCGCGAGGAGCCGCTCCAGGAGCTTCGGCACGCGGCGGCGCTCGTTGTGCTCGTGCAGCGACTCGAGCCGCGCCTCGATGCCGTGATGCCGGAGCAGCCGTCCGGTGTGGCGGGTGTCCTCGGCGAGCACCGCGTCCACTGCGGCCAGCACGGCGCACGCGCGGGCGCTCATGTCGGCGAGGTTGCCGATCGGGGTCGCGACTACGTACAGGGTCCCCGGGGCGGCGCCCTCCTCGGCGCGCGCGTCGCCCCCGTGACCCGGCCCCCCGGCTCCGCTCGTTGACACGCCCCACCTCTCGGCGAATACTTTCCCGCGGACGTGCCGGACATGATAAGCGCATCACGAACCATCCTCTTCGCCCTGCTCGCGGCCGCGGCCGGCTGCGCGTCGCCGCCGCCCGATCCGGCCGCAGGTGACCCGCGCGAGCTGGTGCGGCAGGGGCGTTTCGAGCAGGCCGCCGAGGTCTGGCTCGCGCGCGCCGGGGACGCGGCCCCGGACGAGGCCGCACGGCTCCGGCTCGACGCCGCCGACGCCCTGTGGCGGGCGGGCCTCGCGGGGCGCGCCTGGGAGACCCTGCACGCCATCGCGCCGCCGCTGCTGGCCGCGGACGGCCGGACCCGGCGCAGCCTCCTGCTGACGCGCATCGCCCTCGCCGACGGAGACGCCCTCGGCGCGTTCGAGGAGCTGCCGCCGCTCGCGGACCTGCTCGCCCTCCCCGCCCCGGTCCCGGGGCTGGAGCTGGCGGTGCGGGCCACCCGCGAGGCGGGCCTCGCCACGGACGAGATCCGCTTCCGGGCGGCGCTCGACACCCGGCTGGCGGAGCCCGGCGAGAACCGCGAGACGCTGTGGGGCATGGTCCGCGCCCTCCCCGGCGAGGCGCTGCGGCGCCCGCCCGAGGGTACGGCCGGATGGTTCGAGCTCGAACGCCTCACCCGCGAGCACCGGGCCGACTTCCCCGGCTTCTCGGCCGCGGTGCGGGACTGGCGCAGGCGCCATCCGGGCCATCCGGCCGACGACGCGATCGTGGCGGGGCTCCTCGCCCAGGCGCGGCGCGAGGGCGTGGCGCCGAGCCACGTCGCGCTCCTGCTGCCCCTCACCGGCACGTTCGCCGCCGCCGCCTCCGCCGTGCGCGACGGCTTCCTCGCCGCCTGGTACGACGACCCGGGCAAGCGCCCCGTCGTCTCCGTGTACGACACGGGGGTCGAAGGGCCGGAGGCGGCCTGGCGCACGGCCGCCGCCCGCGGCGCCGACTTCGTCGTCGGACCCCTGCGCAAGGAATCGATCGCCCGCATCGCGGCCCTGCCCGAACGCTCCGTCCCCGCCCTCCTCCTCAACGCGCTCGACGCGCCGCCGCGCCCGGCCGCCGGGAAGGACGGGGCGCGCCCCCTGTTCCAGTTCGCGCTCTCGCCCGAGGACGAGGCCCGCGAGGTCGCGGCCCTGGCCCGGTCGCAAGGCCACTCGCGGGCCGGCCTGCTGGCGCCGGACACCGATTGGGGCGCACGCATCGCGCGCGCCTTCTCCGAGGACTGGAAGGCGGCGGGCGGGACGGTGGAGGCCGTCTCGCTCTATCGCGCCGTGGCCGCGGACCCGGCGGCCCGGCCGGTCGAGGAGCTGCTCGACCTCGAGTCGAGCCGGGAGCGCGCACGGCGGCTGCGGGGCGTCGTCCGGCGCCAGTTCGTCCACGAGCCGCAGCCGCGCACCGATCTCGACTTCGTGTTCCTCATCGGCTTCCCGCGCGAGGCGCGCCAGCTGCTGCCCCGGTTCGAGTTCTTCCGGGCGGCGGACCTGCCCGTCTATGCGACCTCGCACGTCTTCTCCGGGGTACCGGAGCCCCAGCAGGACTCCGACCTCGACGGGGTCGTCTTCAACGACATGCCCTGGGTGCTGGGCGAACCCGCCGGCGGCAAGAACCGCGACCTGCACGAGCGGGTCGTCACCCTGTGGCCGGAGGCGAGCGGGGGGTTCACCCGGTACTTCGCGTTCGGGGCCGACGCCTACCTGCTGCAGGCGCGGGTCCACCGCATGGCGGTCCGTCCTTCCGAGGCGCTGCCGGGCCACACCGGGCGCCTGACGGTCGGGGCGGACGCCCGCGTGCGCATCGAGAGGACGCGCGCCCGGTTCCGGGACGGGGTCCCCGTTCCCATCGCGCCCGCGACGTGAGCCCGCGCCCGGACCGCAACGCCCGCGGCCGGTGGGCGGAGGAGGTCGCGGTCCGGCATCTCGCCGCCCGCGGGCTGGTGTGCAGGGCCCGCAACTTCCGCTCGCGCTTCGGAGAGATCGACCTCATCATGGAGGACGGCGGGGAGGTGGTGTTCGTCGAGGTCCGCTCGCGCGCCCGGGCGACGCTCATGGCGCCGGAGGAGAGCGTGGACGGCCGCAAGCAGGCGCGGCTGGCGCGCACCGCCGAGATCTGGCTGAGCCGGCGGAAGTGGAGGCGCCCCCCGCCCTGCCGGTTCGACGTGGTGGCGGTGACCGGCGGCCCGGATGCGGTGGAGGTGCGCTGGTGCCGGAATGCATTCGACGCCTGATCCGTGAGAACATGGGGGCCATGCGGACCCCCTCCTCCCCGGCGAGACCGATGGCGGCGCTGGCGGGCGCCACTGCGCTCGCCGCCTCCTTGCTGCTGGGCGGGTGCGCGATGATGGTGGGCACCGCCGTCGTCACGGGCACGGCCGCCGGCGCCAACGACCGGCGGCCCGTCAACGCGATCGCGAACGACGCGGTGATCGAGAGCGGCGTGCGCGGCGCCCTCGGAGGGGCCGGCCTCACCGGGGACGGCTACCGGCTCGAGGTCACGAGCTACAACCGGCTGGTACTGCTCACGGGCCAGGCGCCGGGCGAAGCGGACAGGAAGAAGGCCCTCGAAGCGGCCGGGCGCATCGATCTGGTGCGAAGGGTCTACGACGAGCTGACCGTGGGTCCTCCCCTCTCCGAGACGGAGATGCTGGCGGACTTCGGCCTGAAGCTCCGCGTCAAGGCGAACCTCCTCGCCTCGACGGCGCCCGGCCGCACGCACGTCAAGGTCGTGATCGAGAACCGGACGGCGTTCCTGATGGGCCTCCTCACCCGGGAGGAGGTCGAAGCGGTGACGGAGGTGGTGCGCGCCACCCCGGGGGTCGGGCGCATCGTCCGGCTGTTCGAAGAGCCGCCGCGGTGAGCGCTAGCTGACCACCCGCAGCCGGGGCCGGCCGCCGCCCTTGGGGGGAGCGTCCGCCGGGGGAGGCGCCTGCGGCGGCTCTTCCTCTTCCTCCGCGAGCGCGATGCCCCGGCCGTTCTCGCGGGCGTAGACCGCGAGCACGCACCCCACCGGCACGCACACGTCGAAGTGCCGTCCGCCGAAGCGCGCGCCGAAGGCGATGAAGTCGTTGCCGAGCTCAAGGCCGCGCACCGCGTCCGGAGCGATGCCGAGCACGATGCGGCCGTCCTGGACGAACTCCGCCGGCACCCGCACCCCGTCCCCCTCCGCCTTGACCAGCAGGTGGGGGGTCAGCGCGTTGTCCACGATCCATTCGTAGGTGGCGCGGATGAGGTAGGGGCGGTGGGAGGTCAGCGCATTTCCTCTTCGAGCTCGGTGAGGCTCCTCTCGAACGCCTCGCGCTCGAACAACCGCTCGGCGTAGGCGAGCAGGCCCCGGCTGCGCGCCGGCGGCAGCTTGACCCCCAGGTGCGGGAGGCGCCACAGGACCGGGGCCAGGCAACAGTCCACGAGCGAATACTCGTCCGACATGAAGAAACGGCCGCGCTCGAAGATCTGCGAGATGGCGGTGAGATGGTCGCGCAACTGCTTGCGGGCGCGCTCGGCCTGGCCGCGGGCGCCGCCCTCGATCGTCCCGACGAGCCCGTACAGGTCGTGCTGGAAACGGTGGCGGAACAGCCGGCCGTTGGCGCGCGCCACCGGGTCGACCGGCATCAGGGGGGGATGGGGAAAGCGTTCGTCCAGGTACTCCAGGACGATCTGGACCTCGTACAGCACGAGGTCCCGGTCCACCAGGGCCAGGCTCGAGTCGTAGGGGTCGCGCGCGAGCACGTCCTCGGGCTTTTCGTCGCTGGAGAAGAGGTCGACGCTCACCGCCTTCTCGGCCAGCACCACCCGCACCGCGTGGCCCAGCGGGTCCGCCGGTGCGCAATAGAGGGACATGACGGCCCCCCGGCCGAGCCGCGGACCGAAGTCGTCCGGGTCCGCCTGGGCCGCGGCGATCCGCCGTGCGGCGCCCTCCCGGCTCACGGCGCCGCCGCGAAGGGAGAGGCCGGGCGGCGGCCGCCCCCGGCTCCCCGGTCAGTGCACATCTCTCCAGTACTCCTTGTAGAGGAGCCACGCGACGACGAAGAACGCCAGCAGGAACGCGAGCACCCACCAGCCCACGATGTAGCGGTGGAGCTTCGCCGGCTCGCCGAGATAGACCATGAAGTTCACGAGGTCGCGCGCCGCGCGCCGGTATTCGGCGACGCTCATGCTGCCCTGCGCCGCCAGCTCCAGCAGATCGCCCGGCCCCGCCGGCGCGCCGTGCTCCCCCCCGGCGGCGGGCTTGCGCACCTGCACCCCCTGCAGCTCCACCAGCGCGTGCGGCATCGCGACGTCGGGGAACACGAGGTTGTTGGCCCCGAACGGACGGCTCTCGTCCCGGTAGAAGGTCATGAGGTAGGTGTAGAGCCAGTCCGCCCCCCGCGCCCGCGAGGTGAGGGAGAGGTCGGGCGGCGCGATCCCGAACCAGGCGCGGGCGTCCGCCTCGCCGACGGCGCCCATGATCGGATCGGTCGGCTTGTCCGCCGCCAGCATCAGGTTGCTCCGCAGCTGCTCGTCGCTGAGGCCGAGATCGCGCCCCATCCGGCCGTAGCGCAGGTACTTGGCCGAATGGCAGCCGGCGCAGTAGTTGACGAACAGCTTCGCGCCGCGCTGCAGCGACGCCCGGTCGCCCACGTCCACCCGCGCGTCGAGCAACGCCACCGCACCGTCGTCCGCGGCCCGCGCCGCGCCTGCGGCGGCGGCCACGACGAGCACGAAGGCGGCGAGCGCCGCCGCGGCGGGTCCCATGCGCCCGCTGGCCCTTCCCTCCCCCCGTCTCATGGATAGAGCACCCGTTCCGGCACCG
The DNA here is from genome assembly GCA_964608875.1 of uncultured Ectothiorhodospiraceae bacterium. GTDB lineage: Bacteria > Pseudomonadota > Gammaproteobacteria > HK1 > HK1 > JAJDXW01. The sequence goes on along the minus strand of CAZSPS010000426.1, from coordinate 29,204 downwards.
GCCGGGGCTCGTTCCAGCGGGTGAAGAGCGGGCCGAGCAGGAACAGGACGTGGTACGCGGCGGGGATCAGCAGGCTCCAGGCCATGAGCCCGAGCTTGTCCGGATCGAACCGGAGGATGTCGGCGACCACGATCAGCCCCATCGCCACGATGAGGGTGTTGACGTGCACGGCCGCCCTGCGCTCCCGGCTGTAGAGCCACAGGACGACGAAGAACGAGAAGTACAGCTCGCCGAAACGCAGCCCGAGCTCGGCGAAGACCCGCGTGGGGGCCTGGGTGCCGAGGTACCCCAGGAAGACGAAGGTGGCCGCGAACGCCATCACGAGCGCGGCGAACAGCGGGCCGCGGTAGCGGATCGACTTGATGGGGTGGCGGTCGATCCACGGCAGGAAGAACAGCACCACGATGGACGCCCCCATGGCGGCGACCCCGGCGAGCTTGCTCGGGATCGCCCGCAGGATGGCGTAGAAGGGGGTCAGGTACCACAGCGGCACGATGTGCTCGGGAGTCTGGAGCTGGTTGGCGGGCACGAAGTTGTCCTTCTCCAGGAACCACCCGCCGAACTCCGGCGCGAAGAACACCACGATCGCGAACACGAACAGGAACACGATCACCCCCATCAGGTCCTTCACCGTGTAGTACGGGTGGAAGGGGACCCCGTCGCGCGGCGTTCCGTCCGGCCCCTTGTTGTCCTTGATCTCGATCCCGTCGGGGTTGTTGGAGCCGACCTCGTGCAGCGCCATGATGTGCAGCACCACCGCCGCCAGCAGCGCCAGCGGCAGGGCGACGACGTGCAGGGCGAAGAAGCGGTTCAGGGTGGCGTCGGAGACCACGTAGTCGCCGCGGATCCACAGTGCGAGCGCGTCCCCCACCCCGAACGGGATGGCCCCGAAGAGCGAGATGATCACCTGCGCCCCCCAGTAGGACATCTGGCCCCACGGCAGCAGGTAGCCCATGAACGCCTCGGCCATCAGGATGACGTAGATGAACATCCCGATGAGCCACAGCAGCTCGCGCCGCCCCTTGTACGACCCATAGAGGAGCGCGCGGAACATGTGCAGGTAGACCGCGAGGAAGAAGAACGAGGCGCCGGTGGAGTGCAGGTAGCGCATGAGCCAGCCCCACTCCACGTCGCGCATGATGTACTCGATGGAGTCGAACGCCTCGGCCGCCGACGGCTTGTAGCTCATCGTGAGCCAGATGCCGCTCACGATCTGGATCACGAGCACCACCAGGGCGATGGAGCCGAAGTAGTACCAGAAGTTGAAGTTCTTCGGCGCGTAGTAGCGCGAGAGGTGCTCCTCCCACAGGCGCACGAGCGGGAAGCGCCGGTCGATCCATTCCACCACGCGGTTCACGAGAGCGCCCCCTCCTCTCCGTGGTGGACCCCGATCTCGATCCGCCCCCCGTCGCCGAGGTAGCGGTGCGGCGGCACTTCGAGGTTGGTCGGGGCGGGCACCCCCTGGTACACGCGCCCGGCGAGATCGAACTTCGAGCCGTGGCAGGGGCAGAAGAAGCCGCCCGGCCAGTCGCCGCCGAGGTTGTAGCGGTCCGCCCCGGGCACGACGTACTGCGGGGCGCATCCGAGATGGGTGCAAAGGCCCACCAGCACGAGGTACTCGGGCAGGAGGGAGCGGTGCGGGTTGCGCGCGTAGCCCGGCTGCTGCTGCTCGACGTCCGACGCGGGGTCGCGCATCAGGGTGTCGAGCCGGGGGAGCGCCTCGAGCGTCTCGCGCGTGCGCCGCACCACCCACACCGGCTTGCCCCGCCACAGGACGGTGACGATCTGGCCCGGCTCCAGCTTGGAGATGTCGATCTCCACCGGGGCGCCGATGGCGCGCGCGCGCTCGCTCGGCTGCCACGAGCTGATGAACGGCACCGCGGTGAAGCCGAGCCCGACGGCGCCCGCCACGTTCGCGCTCGCCGTGAGGAACCGGCGCCGCGCACCGCTGACGACACTTACGCTCATGATCCGGAGCTACTCCCCATAACGGCCCGCGGCCGGAGCCGGTTGCCCGGCGCCGGCCTCGGAACGCGATCCTAGCACTTCGGCCGCCGGCCCTGCCGCCCCCTCCTCCTCCATGCGCAGCGCGGCGGCGCGTGCGTGCGCCGTGAGCCCCTCGGCCTCGGCGAGCGCCACGGCCACGGGTCCGAGGCGCCGCGCGGCCTCCCTCGAACATCCGAGCACGTTGATCCGCTTGCGGAAGTCGTGCACGCCGAGGGGGGAGGAGAAGCGCGCGGCGCGGCCGGTCGGCAGCACGTGGTTGGGACCCGCGCAGTAGTCGCCGAGCACCTCCGAGGCGTAGCGTCCGAGGAACACCGCCCCCACGTGGCGCACCCGCTCGAGCAGCGGCTCCGGCTCCGCCACCGAGAGCTCGAGGTGCTCGGGCGCCATCAGGTTGGCGACGTCCACCGCCTCGTCGAGGTCGCGCACCCGCACCAGGGCGCCGGCGCGTTCGAGCGACGCGCGGATGATCCGGGAGCGCTCGCAGCGCGCCGCCATCGCGCCGGCCTCGGCCTCCACCGCATCGAGGTAGGCGGCGTCCGGGCACACCACGCTTGCCCGCGCGTACTCGTCGTGCTCGGCCTGGGCGCAGAGGTCCGCCGCCACCCAGACGGGCGGAGCGGTCCCGTCCGCGACCACCAGGACCTCCGACGGCCCGGCCGGCGAGTCGATGCCGACGCGGCCGAAGACCAGCCGCTTGGCGGCGGCGACGAAGGCGTTCCCCGGCCCCACGACCTTGTCCACGGCGGGAATGCTGCGCGTGCCCCAGGCGAGCGCGGCCACCGCCTGCGCGCCGCCCACGGACCAGATGCGGTCCACACCGGCAAGGCGCGCGGCGGCCAGCACCGCGGGGTCCGGCTCGCCGCCCGGGGCGGGCACGGCCATGACCACCTCGTCCACCCCCGCCACCCGCGCGGGGATGGCGTTCATCAACACCGACGACGGATAGGCCGCCCTGCCGCCCGGCACGTACACCCCCACCCGCTCCAGGGGAACGACGCGCTGCCCGAGCACGGCGCCGTCGCCGCCGCCATGCGACCACGGCCCCCCGCCGTTCCGCGCCTCGTGCTCGTGGAAGGCGCGGATGCGCTCCGCCGCCGTCTCGAGGGCCGCGCGCACCCGCGGGTCGAGGCCGGCGAGCGCCTGCGACGCCCGCTCCGGCGGCACCTCGAGCTCGCCCGCATGCGCCACCGTGCGCCCGTCCAGGCGGTTCGTCAGCTCGACCAGCGCCTCGTCGCCGCGCGCGCGCACCGCCTCGACGATGCCCCGCACCTCCTCTTCCAGGCCCGGCGGCTCGAAGCGGGCCAGCTCCTCGAGCCGCGCCCGGAAGCCGGGCTCGGAGCTGTCGAGGCGGTGCACGCTCACCCCCCCCCGCCGGCCGCCGCGGCGGCGAGGGCGGCGATGAGCGCCTTCACCACGGGCGCCTTCATCTTCATCGAGGCCTTGTTCACGATGAGGCGCGCGCTCACGTCCGCGACGTGCTCGACCGGCTCGAGGCCGTTGGCGCGCAGCGTCTCTCCCGTCGCCACCAGGTCCACGATGCGGTCGGCGAGCCCGGCCAGCGGGGCCAGCTCCATCGAGCCGTAGAGCTTCACGATCTCCGCCTGCACGCCGCGCTCGGCGAAGTGGCGCCGTGCGACCCGCTCGAACTTGGTCGCGACCCGCAGCGCCCGCGACGGCGGCCGGGGGCCGCGGGCCACCGGCGCCGCCACCATCAGGCGGCAGCGCGAGATGCCGAGGTCGAGCGGCTCGTACCACCCGTCCCCGGGGTATTCGAGCAACACGTCCCGCCCCGCGATGCCCGCGTCCGCGGCGCCGTACTCGAGGTAGGTGGGCACGTCCTGCGCCCGCAGGACCACCAGGCGCACCGGCGCGCGCCCCGGCGCGGGCTCGGTGTCGAGGATGAGCTTGCGGCTGCGCACCGGGTCCTCGCACGCCCTGATCCCGGCCGCGGCGAGCAGCGGGATGGCCTCGCGCAGCACGCGGCCCTTGGCGATCGCGACCGTCAGCCCCTCGCCGGCCGAGGCGGTCATGCGGCCACCCTGCGGATGCGGGCCCCGATCTGGGCGAGCTTCTCCTCGATGCACTCGTACCCGCGGTCGATGTGGTAGATGCGGTCGATCACGGTCTCGCCCTCCGCCACGAGCCCGGCCAGCACCAGGCTCGCGGACGCCCGCAGGTCGGTCGCGAGCACCGGCGCCCCGGTCAGCCGCTCCACCCCCCGGACCACCGCGCAGTTGCCGTGGACCTCGATGTCCGCCCCCATCCGCTGCAGCTCGTGCACGTGCATGAAGCGGCTCTCGAACACCGTCTCGTGGATGGTCCCGCTGCCGCGGGCGATCGAGTTGAGCGTGGTGAACTGGGCCTGCATGTCCGTGGGGAAGGCGGGATACGGCGCGGTGATGACGTCCACCGCGGCGGGCGCGCGGCCCTCGGCCTCGACCTCGACCCAGTCCGGGCCGCTGCTCACCCCGGCCCCCGCCTCCGACAGCTTGTCGAGCACCGCCCCCAGCTGCTCGGGGCGGGCGTCGCGCACCCTCACCCTGCCTCCCGTGATGGCCCCCGCCACGAGATAGGTGCCGGTCTCGATCCGATCCGGCTGCACCGAGTAGCGGGTCCCGGACAGGGTGTCCACCCCCTCGATCTCGATCCGGTCCGTGCCGTGGCCCTCGATACGGGCGCCCATCGAGATGAGGCAGTTGGCGAGGTCCACGATCTCCGGTTCGCGCGCGGCGTTCTCGATGACCGTGGAGCCCTTGGCGAGGGTCGCGGCCATCATCAGGTTCTCGGTGCCGGTCACCGTCACCTGGCGCATGACGAGGTGGGCGCCCGTCAGCCGCCCGGCGCGCGCGACAATGAAGCCGTTCTCCACGTTCATCTCCGCGCCCATGCGGGTCAGCCCGTCGATGTGCAGGTTGACCGGGCGCGACCCGATCGCGCACCCCCCCGGCAGGGCGACCGTGGCGCGGCCGAAGCGGGCGAGGAGCGGGCCCAGCACCAGGATCGAGGCGCGCATCGTCTTCACCAGCTCGTAGGGGGCGAAGAACTCCCGGGTGCTGGTGCTGTCGGCGTGGATCTCCATGCGCTCGTCGAGCATGAGGTCCACCCCCATGCGCCCGAGCAGCTCCATCGTGGTGGTGACGTCGTGCAGGTGCGGCAGGTTGCCGATGGCCACGGGGCCGTCCGCGAGCAGGGTCGCGGCCAGGATCGGCAAGGCGGCGTTCTTGGCGCCGGAGATGCGGAGCTCGCCGGTGAGCGGGACCCCGCCCCGCACGATCAGCTTGTCCATGGTGCGTCCCCGTCTTCGGTCCGACCGCCGCGGCCGGCGGCGTTCAGCCGTCCTGCCCGGACCGCCGGTCCCCGGGAGCCACGGTCCGCAGGGAGAGCGCGTGCAGGGCCTCGGTGTCGAAGCTGGCGCCGAGCGCCTCGTACACCAGGCGGTGCTGGCGGATGCGGGAAAGCCCCTCGAACGCCGGCGCCGTCACCTCCGCGCGGAAGTGCCGCCCGTCCCCCTCCACGTGCGCGCTGGCGCCGGGAATGCCGTCTTCGATGAGGCGCTTGATCTCGTGCTCGTCCATCGCCGCCTCACCCGAACAGGAGCGCCTCGACCCCACTGAGCCGGGCGACCGAGCGCAGCGGGGCGGGCGCGCCCTCGAAACGGACCTCCCCGCCCGCCCGCTCCGCCTCCCGGCGCCAGTGAACGAGCAGTGCGAGCCCGGCGCTGTCGGTCTCGGTCACCGCGCCGAGGTCGAAAGCCGTCGGCCCCGCCCTCCATCCGCCGCTCCCGAGCGCGGCGGCGAGCGCCCTCGACACCGGCATCGCGGTGTCGAAGGTGAGCGCACCCGCCAGCCGCACCGTGCCGTCCGCGGCCACGCGCACCGCGTCAGCGCTCATCCCCGCCCTCCGTCGCCCGGTCGAACAGGAACTGCCCGATGAGCCGCTCGAGGACCATGGCCGAGCTGGTGAGCTCGATCTCGTCGCCCTCCTCCAGGTATTCCTCGTCCGCGCCGGGGCTGATCGAGACGTAGCGCTCGCCGAGGATGCCGGCGGTGAAGATGCCCGCGGAGGAGTCGGCCGGCACCCGGTCGAACCGGTCCTCGATCTCGAGCGTGGCCACCGCCTCGAACGACTCCGGATCGAAGTCGAGTGCGACCACCTGGCCGATCCGGATGCCGGCCATCGACACCGGCGCCCGCACCTTGAGCCCTCCGATCTCGTCGAAGCGGGCGGTGACCCGGTAGACGTCGGAGTCCCCGCCGAGGGCGAGGTCCCCGACCCGCACCGCCAGCATGAGGAGCGCACCGAGGCCCACCGCCACGAACACCCCCACCGCGATCTCGATCATGCGCTCACGCATCATGGCGCGCTCCCCCCTTCCCCTAAGCGTCGAGCATGAGCGCGGTGAGGACGAAGTCGAGCCCCAGCACCGCCAGCGACGCCCATACGACGGTGCGGGTGGTGGCGAGCGACACCCCCTCCGACGTGGGCGCCGAATCGTAGCCCTGGAACAGCGCGATCCACGTCACCACCACCCCGAACACCACGCTCTTGACGATGCCCTCGGCCACGTCGTCGTGGAAGTCGACCCCGGCCTGCATCTGCGACCAGAACGCGCCGTCGTCGACCCCGAGCAGGCCGACCCCGACGAACTGCCCCCCGAGCACCCCGACGGCGCTGAAGACCGCGGCCAGGAGCGGCACGGACAGGACCCCCGCGACGAAGCGCGGGGCGAACACCCGGCGCATCGGGTCCACGGCCATCATGCTCATCGCGGCCAGCTGCTCCGTGGCCTTCATGAGCCCCAGCTCCGCGGCGAGCGCCGAGCCCGCCCGGCCCGCGAACAGGAGCGCCGACACCACCGGCCCCAGCTCGCGCACCAGGGCGAGGGCGACCACCAGCCCGAGCGACTCCTCCGCGCCGAAGCGCACCAGCATGTTGTAGCCCTGGAGTCCCAGGACCATGCCCACGAAGGCGCCGGCCACCACGATCAGCACCAGCGTCTTCGCCCCGACCATGGCGAGCTGGCGCACCACGTCCCGGAAGCCGGCGAAGGCCGCGGGGAGGCCGGCCAGGACCCGCACGCCGAAGATGCCGCCGCGTCCGAACGCCGCGAAGACGTCGAGCGAGCGGCGGCCGAGCCATGCGAACGCGTCCAAGGATGACCTCCGTGCGGCGGCGGCGGCGGCGCTCACGCGGTCGCCGCCGGCCGGCCGCGCGCGCCGCGGGCGCCGAAGAGGTCGGCCGCGAGCGGCGGCCCCGGATAGTGGAACGGCACGGGCCCGTCCGGGAGGCCGTGCATGAACTGGCGGATGGAGGGCTCGCCGGACGCCTCGATCTCCGCCGGGGTGCCGCGCGCGATGCACTTCCCCTCCGCCAGCACGTACACCCGGTCCGCGATCGCGGACACCTTGTCCACGTCGTGGGTCACCACCACGCTCGTGAGGCCGAGGGCGTCGTTCAGCTGCCGGATGAGGGTCACGAGCACGCCCGACGAGATCGGGTCCTGGCCGGTCAGCGGCTCGTCGTAGAGGACGATCTCGGGGTCGAGGGCGATGGCGCGCGCGAGCGCCACCCGCCGCGCCATGCCGCCGGAGAGTTCGCGGGGCTCGAGGCGGCGCGCGTTGCGCAGGCCCACGGCCTCGAGCTTGAGCGTCACCACGTCGCGGATGAGGTCCTCGGACAGCCGGGTGTGCTCGCGCAGCGGGAACGCCACGTTGTCGTGCACGTCGAGGTCGGTGAGCAGCGCGCCGGACTGGAACAGCACCCCCATGCGCTTGCGCAGCGCGTACAGCTCGCGCCGCCCGAGCCGGTGCACGTCGCGGCCGTCGACCAGCACCCGCCCCGCGTCCGGCCGGATCTCGCCGCCGATGAGCTTCAGCAGGGTCGTCTTGCCCACCCCGCTCGGCCCCAGCACCGCAGTGATCGCGCCCCGCGGCACGGTCATGTCGAGCCCGTCGAAGACGAGCCGCGCGCCGCGGCGCAAACGCAGCCCCTCGACCTCGACGAGCGGCGCCGCCACCGGCTCAGGGACCCGCGCCATCGTCCGCCCCCTCCTTCTTCACCGGCAGCAGGTCCGCGCGGCTGACTCCGAGCGCGAAGGCGGCGACGCTCGCGACGTAGATCGACGAGTAGGTGCCGATCACCACCCCGACGATGAGCGCGATCGCGAACCCGCGGATGAGCTCGCCGCCCAGCACGAACAGCGAGGCGAGGACCAGCAAGGTGGTGAGCGAGGTCATGAGGGTGCGCGACAGGGTCTGGTTGAGCGAGCGGTTCATGACCTCCTCGGTGCCCCCCTGCCGCATCCGGCGGAAGTTCTCGCGCACCCGGTCGAAGACCACGATGGTGTCGTTGAGCGAGTAGCCGATGACCGCGAGCAAGGCCGCGAGCACCGTCAGGTCGAACTCCAGCCCCAGGACCGAGAACAGGCCGAGGGTGATCAGCACGTCGTGCACGAGGGCGGCGATCGCGCCGAGGGCGAAGCGGTACTCGAAGCGCAGCCAGACGTAGACCAGGATGGCCGCGAGCGCGATGAGCAGGGCGAGCCCGCCGGCCTCCGTCAGCTCCTCTCCCACCTGCGGCCCCACGAACTCCACCCGGCGCAGCTCCACTCCCTCCTCGTCCCGCAGCACCTCGAGCACCCGGGTGCTGAGCTCCGCCCGGCTCAGCTCCTCGCGCGGGGCGAGCCGCACCAGCACGTCCCGCGCCGTGCCGAAGTGCTGCACCGACGCCTCCCCGAAGCCCGCGCCGCCGAGCGCCCCCCGGATCGGCTCGAGCTCCGCCGGCCCCGGATAGCCGACCTCGATGAGGGTGCCGCCGGTGAAGTCGATGCCGAACTCGAGCCCCCGCACGGCGAGCGACAGCGCCGACACCGCGAGCAGGCCGGCCGACACGAAGGCGGCGGCGCGGCGGCGGCCGAGGAAGTCGATCCGCGGCAGGCGGCTGAAGAGGTCGCGCACGGGAGCGGGCGCTCAGATGGCGAGCGCGGCCACGCGCCGGCCGCCGTAGATGAACCCGACCGCCGCGCGCGTGCCCATGATGGCGGTGAACATCGACGTGACGATCCCGATCGAGAGCGTGATCGCGAAGCCCTTCACCGGACCCGTACCGAAGCCGAACAGCACCACCGCCGCGATGAGGGTGGTGACGTTGGCGTCGAGGATGGTGGAGAAGGCCTTCTGGTAGCCGGCCTGGATGCTCGCCTGCGGCGTGTTGCCGCTGCGCAGCTCCTCGCGGATGCGCTCGAAGATGAGCACGTTGGCGTCCACCGCCATGCCCACCGTGAGCACGATGCCGGCGATGCCGGGCAGGGTCAGGGTGGCCTGCAGCATCGACAACACGGCCACGATGAGCACCAGGTTGGCGGCGAGGGCCAAGTTCGCGACGAGCCCGAACGCCCGGTACCAGAACGCCATGAACGCCAGCACCAGGCAGAAGCCGACGATCACCGAGCGCAGGCCCTGGTCGATGTTGTCCTGCCCCAGGCTCGGCCCCACCGTGCGCTCTTCGACGATGTCGATGGGGGCGGCGAGCGCGCCCGCGCGCAGCAGCAGGGCGAGGTCGCGCGCCTCCGCCGTGCCGTCGAGACCGGTGATCTGGAAGCGCTTGCCGAGACGGTCCCGGATGACCGCGATGTTGATGACCTCCTCGACCGTGCGCCGGGTCCTCACGTCGCGGCCGTCCACCCGCCGCACCTCGGTCTCGTTCTCGATGAACACGACCGCCATGCTGCGGCCGATCTTGTCCTTGGTGCGCTCGGAGAAGAGGCGCGCGCCCTTGCCGTCGAGGGTGATGAACACGGCGGGCGAGCCCGTTTGCTGCTCGATGCCGGAGGCCGCGTCCACGATGGAGTCGCCGGTGAGCATGAGCTGGCGGTACAGCAGCACCGGCCGCCCGTTGCGCTCGCGGTACAGGCGCGACCCGGCCGGGGTGCGCCCGGCGAGGGCGTCCTCGACCGGATGCTCCTCGTCCACCATCCGGAACTCGAGGGTCGCCGTCGCCCCCAGGATGTCCTTGGCGCGCGCGGTGTCCTGGACCCCCGGGAGCTGCACCACGATGCGCTCGGCGCCCTGGCGCTGGATCACCGGCTCGGCCACCCCCAGCTCGTTGACCCGGTTGCGCAAGGTGGTGACGTTCTGCTGCAGCGCGAAGTCCCGCGTGGCCTGCTCCGCCTCCTCGCTCAACGCGAGCCGCAGGCGGTAGTCGCCCTCGCCGGCGTCCTCCTCGCGCGCCTCGAGGTCGGGCAGCTCGCGGGCGATCCGGCGCGCCGCCTCCTCGCGCGCCTGCGCCGTGCGGAACCGCACCAGCACGCCGCCGTCCGGCGGCCGGGCCACCGAGCGGTAGCGGACCCTGGCCTCGCGCAGCACGGTGCGCACGTCGGCCGCGTAGCGCTCCTCGGCCTGGGCCAGCGCGGCCGCCATGTCCACCTCCATCAGGAAGTGCACCCCGCCCCGCAGGTCGAGGCCGAGGTACATCGGCGCGAAGCCGGCGGCGGTGAGCCACCCCGGGGCCGCGGGTGCGAGGTTGAGGGCGATCACGTAGCCCGGCCCGAGGTCAGTGCGCAGGAGGTCCTGGGCCTTGAGCTGCGTCTCGGTGTCGGGGAAGCGGGCGAGGAGGCGTCCGTCCTCCAGGGCCACGGAGCGCGCCGGCAGCCCCGCCGCCTCCAGCCGGCCAGCCACGCGCGCGGCGAGGGCCGCATCGACGGCGACCCCGCGCTCGCCCGAGACCTGCACCGCCGGGTCTTCCCCGAAGACGTTGGGGAGCGCGAACGCCGCCCCCGCCGCCAGCACGACCGCGATCAGCAGGTTCTTCCAGGGCGGATAGCGGTTCGGCATGTGCGCGGCCCGGCCGGGCGGATGGGGCGGGAGACGGGGCTCAGGCGGCCTTGATGGTGCCCTTCGGCATGAGGCTCGCGACCGCTCCGCGCTGGATGCGCACCTCCATGCCCTCGGCGACCTCCAGGGTGACGAAGCTGTCCCCGACCCCCGTGATGCGCCCGAGGAGCCCGCCGTTGGTCACCACCTCGTCGCCCTTGGCGAGGGCGGACACCATCGCCTTGTGCTCCTTCGCCTTCTTCTGCTGCGGACGGATCAGCAGGAACCAGAACACCACGAAGATGAGGATCAGCGGCAGGAAGGTGGCGAGCATGTCGCCGGTGCCGCCGCCGGCCTGCGCGTATGCGTTGCGGATGAAGAAGTCCATGGGAAAGGCGCACCCCTCGGGAATGGGTTTCGGACGGAATTGCGGATTATGACACACGAGCCCCCGGGGCGGCCCCGCGATCGCGCCGGAACCGGGCGAGGGCGCCGGCGCGGATGGCGGCCCTGAGGTCCGCCATCAGGCCCTGGTAGAAGTGGAGGTTGTGGAGGGTGGCGAGACGCGGCCCGAGGATCTCCCCCGCCCGGTCGAGGTGGTGCAGGTAGGCGCGCGAGAAGCGTGCGCAGGCGGGGCACGGGCAGGCGGGGTCGATGGGGCCCGTGTCGTCCCGGTAGCGGCGGTTGCGGATGCGCAGCACCCCCTCGCTGGTGAAGAGGTGGCCGTTGCGCGCGTTGCGGGTCGGGAGCACGCAGTCGAAGAGGTCCACCCCGCGCCGGACCGCTTCCACGATGTCCTCCGGCGCGCCCACCCCCATGAGGTAGCGGGGCGCGTCGGCCGGCATGCGGGGCGCGAGGGCGTCCAGCACCTCGAGCCGGCGCTCCGCCGGCTCGCCCACCGCCAGCCCCCCGATGGCGTAGCCGTCGAAGCCGATCTCCACGAGCCCCGCGAGCGACTCCGCGCGCAGCTCGGGCCACACCCCTCCCTGCACGATCCCGTAGAGGGCGGCGGGGCTGTCGCCGTGGGCGGCGCGCGAGCGGGCGGCCCAGCGCAGCGAGCGGCGCATCGACTCGGCGGCGGCGGCATGGGTGGCGGGCCAGCCGGTGCACTCGTCGAACACCATCGCCACGTCGGCGCCGAGCGCGCGCTGCACCTGCATCGAGCGCTCGGGGTCGAGGTGCACGGGAGCGCCGTCGATGGGCGAGCGCAGCTCCACCCCCTCCTCGCGCACCCGCCCCCGCAGGCTGAACACCTGGAAGCCGCCCGAGTCGGTGAGGATGGCGCCGTCCCAGCCCATCATGGCGTGCAGCCCGCCGTGGGCGCGCACCACCTCCACCCCCGGCCGGAGCATCAGGTGGAAGGTGTTGCCGACGACCATGCGCGCGCCGCACGCGTGCAGCTCGTCCGGCGCCATCGCCTTCACCGTGGCGTGCGTGCCGACGGGCATGAACGCGGGGGTCTCCACCACGCGCGCGCCGAGCCGCAGCGTCCCGCAGCGCCCGGCCCCGTCGCGCGCCGTGACCTCGAAGCGGTTGCCGCCGCCGCCCGCGCCACTCGCGCTGCTGGCCATTCAGTCCGCCCTCGCGGGCAGGAACATCGCATCGCCGTAGCTGAGGAAGCGGTAGCGCTCGGCGACGGCGTGGCGGTACGCGTCGAGCACCCGGCCGGCGCCCGCGAACGCCGCCACCAGCAGCAGCAAGGTGGAGCGGGGCTGGTGGAAGTTGGTCAGCAGGGCGTCGACGCAGCGGAACTCGAAGCCCGGGCGGATGAAGAGCCGGGTGACCCCGGACCAGGGCCGGAGCCGGCCGCCGCGCGCCGCGGTCTCGAGGGCGCGCACGCAGGTCGTCCCCACCGCCACCACCCTGCCGCCGCGCGCGCGCGCCGCCTCGACCTGGCGGCAGAGCAGCGCCGACACCCGCGCCGTCTCGCCGTGCATGCGATGCGAGGCCGGGTCGTCCGTGCGCATCGGCTGGTAGGTGCCGGCGCCGACGTGCAGGGTGAGGAAGCCGGTCTCGACCCCGCGCGCGGCCAGCCCGTCGAGCATCGCGCGGTCGAAGTGGAGGCCGGCCGTGGGGGCGGCGACCGCGCCGCCGTGCTTGGCATAGACCGTCTGGTAGCGGGTCTCGTCGGCCGGCTCCGGGGAGCGGCGGAGGTAGGGAGGCAGGGGCACGCGGCCGTGGCGGGCGAGCACTTCGGCGGCCGGACGGTCGAGCGCGAGGCGGTGGAACTCCCCCTCGCGCCCGGTGCAGCGCGCCCGTGCGCCGCCCTCGATCTCCACCTCGCCCCCCGTGCCGAGCCCCTTGCTCGCGCGCACGCGCGCGAGGAGCCGGGCTTCGTCCTCGATGCGCTCGACGAACACCTCCACCCGCCCGCCCGTCGGCTTGCGGCCCCGGAGCCGCGCGCGCAGCACCCGCGTGTCGTTCAGCACCAGCAGGTCGCCCGCATCGAGGAGGCCCGGGAAGTCCCGGAAGCGCCGGTCCTCCAGCCGCTCGCGCCCCACCACCAGCAGGCGGCTCGAGGTGCGGGGCTCGGCCGGGCGGAGCGCGATCAGCGCGTCCGGCAGCTCGTAGTCGAGGTCCACGGTCCCGCCTTTGCCCGCGCGCTACAATGCCGCGCGCGCCGGAGTGGTGGAATCGGCAGACACGACAGACTCAAAATCTGTTGCCCGCAAGGGCGTGCGAGTTCAAGTCTCGCCTCCGGCACCAACCACGGGACGCGCGCCGCCGCACGGCGTCCGGGCACCGCCCCGCCGCCGCCCCCGGAACGCCCCCTCAGAAGAAGACCAGCGCGCGCAGCTCCATGCTCTCGCGCGGGCGGGCGTCCTCGGGGCTCGTCGGGTCCTCGAACGCGGTGTGGGCGGTGAAGCGCGCGCGCCCGTCCGTCTCGGAATCGTAGCACTTGAGCAGTACGGTCTCGTCCTCCTCGAGCGCCGGGAAGTAGTACCACTCGTGCGCCGGGTCGTGCGCCAGGTTGAACACCTCGCCGACCCGGTCGCGGTATACGAGGTCGGTGGCGATGAAGTCCTTCGCCCCGATGCTGCGGGCGTCGCACACGGCGAGCGGGAAGGACTCCACCCGCCCGCGGATGGAGTGCCAGGCGTTGACCACGGCGAAGCGCCGCTCGAGCAGCGCTTCGGCCTCGTCCGGCAACAGGTCCCGGACCCGCTGCGGACCCGACTTCGGGGTGTAGTCGTTGTGCACCGCGCGCACCGGCTCGCGGACCCCGGCCCGCTTCTCTCCCGCCGCGCGGCGCGTGTGATCGAACACGACCACCCGCCGCGCCCCGGCTGCCTCCCCGATCAGCGCCTCGATCTCGGGGTAGTGGACGCGCTCCACCTCCTCGTCGTCGTAGAAGTCCGACACCGCGTAGCGGCGGCGGTGCAGCTCGAACCCCTCGCGGTCGAGGGAGGCCGTGCCGGCGAGGGGGCGGGCGTCGCGGATCGGCATCTCGCGCAGGTCCACGGTGTCTTCGCGCCGGGAAGGCGCGCCCGAAGCCGGGGGCGAGATGTAGGTCCTCGGCTTGACTCCGGTATCGACGACGTAGCGAAGGCTCGCCCGCACCGCGCCGGCGGCGGGGATGGCTTGCGGTCGTGCCGCCATGGTGCGACTCCTCATCGTGGCTCCCGGACGCCCTCACCCGGCGCGCGGGCGGCGTTCCGGCGGGCGCCTATGTTAGGGCCGGCGGGCGCCGCCGCAACCGAGGATCCCGTCCGCATGGTTGAGAAATCCTGATGCGCCCTCCCCTTCCCCTCCTTGCCGGCGGGCGCCGGGGGAAGCCGCGCGGGGGTTATCATCCCCGCCCCATCCCGGCGCCGGCGAGGGAACGGCGCAGGGCGGAGCGGCCCCGGACGAGGCGGAACGATGGACGGATTCTCGATCGCGATCGTCATGCTGGCCTTCGCGCTCGCCGGCGCGGTGAAGGGGGTCGTCGGGCTCGGCCTTCCGACCGTCTCGCTGGCCCTGCTCTCGGCCGCGTTCGGCATTGAGGCCGCGCTGCCGCTGCTGGTGATCCCCTCCCTGGTCACCAACCTCTGGCAGGGTGCGGTGGGCGGGCGCGCGGCGGCCCTTTGCAAACGCTTCGCCGCCGCCCTCGCCGTCATTCCCGCCGGGGTCTGGATCGGCTACGGCTACGTGTTCGTCGCGGCGCCGCAGGCGATGGACCGGGCGCTCGGCCTCATCCTCATCGTCTACGCCGCCTTGGGGCTCGGCGCCGTGCGCTACCGCCTGCCGGCGCGCGCGGAGCCGGTGCTGACCCCGCTCGCGGGGGTCGTCAACGGCATCGTCACCGGCATCACCGGCACCTTCGTGGTCCCCGTGGTCATGTACATGGAGGCGCTCGGCCTCGAACGCGACGAGCTGGTGCAGATGATGGGCATCGTGTTCAGCCTCTCGACGGCGGCGCTCGCGGTCGTGCTCATCGCCCACGGCGCCTACCGGCTCGAGGCGGGCTTCCTGTCGGCGGCGGGAGTCGCGCCCGCAGTCGCGGGCATGATGCTCGGCGCGCGGCTGCGCGCGCGGCTCGACCCGGACCGGTTCCGCCGCTGGCTGCTCCTCGGGGTCGGCGCCGTCGGCCTGCGGCTGCTGCTCGCGGGCTAGCGGGGGGGAGGGGGTCGGCGGATCAGGAGCGCTTCGTGCGCAGCAGGCGCAGCAGGTCCGGAGACAGCCGTCCGTCCGCCGAGACCCCCGCCTCGCGCTGGAACGCCCGCACGGCCCCGGCGGTGCGGGGGCCGGGCTTGCCGTCGACGTCCCCCACCGGATAGCCCAGCCGGTGCAGGTGCTCCTGGATCGAGCGCACCAGGGTGGCGGCCGGCTTGCCCGTCTCGAGCGCTTCGCGCAGGCGCTGCAGCAGCCGTTCGTCGAGCTCCCCGCGCGAGCCCCCCCGGGAGCTCTGGCCGTGCTCGCGCTCGAACGCGCGCACCGCCTCGCGGGTCTCCTCCCCCGCGTCGCCGTCGACGGAGCCCGGCGCATAGCCGAGGTCCACGAGCGCGGCCTGGATGCGGAACACGAGCGGGTCGCCCTGGATGGACGGGGCCCTGGAAACCTGCGCCTGCAAGGACGCCGGCGCCGGTGCCGCCTCCTTGCGGTAGCGTGGAAGCTCCCGGCGCCCGCGTGCGGCGTCTTCGCCGCTCATGCGCGCGGCCAGCCGGTCGCGCCGGAAACGGGCGTCCTCGTCGCCCTGCTCGGCGGCCAGGCTGTACCAGACCCACGCCACCGCCCGGTCGCGCTCCACTCCCCGGCCGGACTCGCGCATGAGGCCGAGGAAGAGCTGCGCCGCGGGATGTCCCCGGCGGGCCGCGGCGCGGTACCAGAATGCCGCCATCGCCTCGTCGCGCTCGACCCCGAGCCCCGCCCGGTGCATCCGCCCGAGGTGGAACTGCGCCTCGGCGTGGCCCCCCTCCGCCGCCTTGCGGTACCAGAAGAAGGCGCGGTCGAAGTCGCGCTTGAAGATGCGCCCGCCGTCCTCGTAATAGGTCCCGAGCCGCGCCTGGGCCCTGGCATCGCCCTCGTGGGCGGCGGCCCGCAGGGCGGCGGCCCCCTCCCTCACGTCCCCGCGCTCGATCGCCGCGATGGCCGCTTCGTAGTCGGCGGACGCGGGGGCGGGGAACGGCGCGAGCGCCGCCGCCGCCAGGAGCAGGCCGGCCGCGGCGGGGCCGGCGCGCCGCGCATCGCGCCTCACGCCGCGCGCCGCCGCCGGGAGCGCCGCCGGCGGCGCGCGGGCGGGCGTTCGGGAGGGGGAGGCTCGGCGTCCGCTCCGGAAGGCCCCTCTCCCTCCTGGACCTCGGTCCACCACTTCGCCCGCTCCTCGAGCGGCTCCCCGGCCTCGGCCCGCAGGCACAGGAAGTCGTAGGCGGCCCGGAACCGGGGATGGCGCAGCAGCGCCTTCACCCGGCGCGGCCGTCGGTTCTCGAGCGCCGGCTGCATCGCCCAGATCTCCCGCGCCATGCCCGTGAAGCGGCGCGGCGCGCTGGTCCTGCGAGTCTGGGCCGCGAGCGCTTCGTCCCCTCCCGCCTCCAGGGCCGCCGCGCGCCCGCGCGCCTGCCCGCCCTTGCCGAGGGCGGCGGCGCGTTCGCACGCCGGCCCCCACATCAGCGCGGCGATGAGGAAGCCCGGGGTCACCGGCTTGTCCTCCGCGATCCGCCGGTCGGTGTTGGCGAGCGCGCGTTCGAGCAGGGCGCGGTGGCGCTCGTCGCGCTGCAACGATTCCGCGGTCTGCGGATAGAGCCGCTCGAAGAGGCCGAAGCGCTCGAGGCGGCGGAACGACTCCAGGCCGTGGCCGCCCTGGAACAGCTTGAGCGCCTCTTCGAACAGGCGCGCGGCGGGCACGTCCTCGATGAGATGGGCGAGCTTGGCGATGGGCGCCTGCGATGCGCGCTCGATCCGGAACCCGAGCTTGGCCGCGAAGCGCACCGCCCGCAGGATCCGCACCGGGTCTTCGCGGTACCGCAGGGCGGGGTCGCCGATGCTGCGGATGAGGCCCGCTTCAAGGTCCTCGAGCCCGCCCGCGAAGTCGAGGACGCTGCCCTCGGGGTCGTCGAAGTAGAGGGCGTTGACGGTGAAGTCCCGGCGCAGGGCGTCTTCCTCGCGGGTGCCGTAGACGTTGTCGTCGAGGATGCGGCCGCGGGGGCCCACCGTCCCCGTGCCGCCGCCCGCCCGGAAGGTCGCGACCTCGATGACGTCGCGCCCGGAGCGCACGTGCGCGAGGCGGAACCGGCGGCCGATGAGACGCGAGCGGGGAAAGAGGCCGCGGACTTCCTCGGGCCGCGCGGAGGTGGCCACGTCGAAGTCCTTCGGGGTGAGGCCGAGCAGCAGGTCGCGCACGCAGCCGCCCACGAGGTAGGCCTGGAAGCCGGCCTCGGTGAGCCGGTGCAGGACCCGGCGGGCGTTCTCGCTGATGCGCTCGCGCGCGATCGAGTGCGCGAGCGCCGACGATGGAGACGATGGGAAGTGGTTGGATGGCATCCTGGGCGGCATATGATACCATCCGCCCTGCGGCGGCGCAGCCATGCGCCGCGTCCGCACACCGCTCCCTTCGTCTAGCGGTCCAGGATACCGCCCTCTCACGGCGTAGACAGGGGTTCGAGTCCCCTAGGGAGCGCCAACCCTTTCAGGCCTTCGCGCCCAGGACCAGTGCATCCCCCACCAGGTGGTGCACGCTGATCACCTGCTCGCGCCCGAACCCGTACTCGGGGAACACGCGGGCGAGCTGGCTCTTGCAGATCGCGCACATCGCGGCGAGGTGGGTGACCCCGGCCGCGCGGAACGCCTCCATCCGCGGCGCCGCCCCCTTCACCCGCAGCTCGAGGAGGTCGTCGGCGAGGAGCCCGCCCCCCGCACCGCAGCAAAAGGTCGCCTCCCGCACCGTGCCCCGCGGCATCTCGACGTAGTGGTTGCACACCGCCCGCAGCACCCGGCGCGGGACGACGAACTGGCCGCGGGGGATGTCGCCGAGCCGCGAGGCGCGCGCCACGTTGCACGAGTCGTGGTAGGTCACCCGGCGCCGGTCGTTGGCGCCCGGATCGAGCGCGAGCGCGCCGCGCCGGATGAGCTCGTCGGTCACCTCCACCACGTGCTCCACCCGCCCCCGGGCGAGGAAATCGAGGGGGCCGGCGAGCGCCTCCAGGTGGTTGTGGCCGACCCGCCAGGCGTGGCCGCACTCGCCGAACACGATGCGCGCGGCGCCGAGCGCGCGCGCCGCCCGCACGATGCGCCGGGCGAGCTTCTCCATGTGCCCGCGGCTCCCCATGAAGAGGGCGAAGTTCGCCGCCTCCGAGGCGTGCGAGCTGAGCGTCCAGCGCAGCCCCGCCTGGTGGAACACCTTGGCATAGCCGATGAGCCCGTCCACGTGCGGCTCGGCGAAGAAGTCGGCGGACGGGGTGACCAGGAGCAGGTCGGCGCCGGGGTCGTCGAGCGGGAAGCGCACCGGGACCCCGGTGTCCTCCAGCACGTCCTCCTCCAGCCCCGCCAGGGTGTCGGCGAGGGCCGGCCCCGGCAGCCCGAGGTTGTTCCCGAGGCGGCCCGCCTTCTCCACCACCCCGTTGGTGTAGTGCTGCCCGACCCCGATGCGGTCCATCACCTCGCGCGCGGCCATCGCGAACTCCGCGGTGTCGATCCCGGCCGGGCAGTAGACGGCGCAGCGCCGGCACTGCGAGCACTGGTGGAAGTAGGTGTACCAGTCCTCGAGCCGCTCGGCGGTGAGCTTCTTCGCGCCGACGAGCCACGGGACGAGCCGGCCCGACGGGGTGTGGTAGCGCCGGTACACGTCCCGGAAGAGGTCCTGGCGGGCGACCGGCATGTTCTTCGGGTCGCCGGTGCCGAGGAAGTAGTGGCACTTGTCGGTGCACGCGCCGCACTTCATGCAGGCGTCGAGGAAGAGCCGCAGCGCGCCCCGCTCGGACACCACCTCGCGCATGGCGCCGACGGCCCTGGCCTCCCAGTCGGCGGGTAGCCCGCCCGGGAAGCCGAGGGCGCGCTGGGTCTCGGGATCGGCGCGCCGGGACACGAGCCGCGCGGCGGCGCCCGGACGGAGCCGCGGGACCGGGAAGCGCCCGGCGGCCACCGTCTCAGCCCTCCGGCGCCGGCGGCGGGGCGGAGTCCCCGTTACCGGCCGTGCGCCCGGCCCCGTCCCCGCCCCGGACGGCGATCCGGTGGGGGCGGCGCCGGGTCGGGCTCAGGAACACCCCGGGAGCGTGCAGCAGCTTGCTGAACGGCAGCAGGGCGAACACGAGCCCCGCGCCCGCGAGGTGCGCGCAGAGCACGGGGTCGGGGGGGAGGGGCCGGATCTCGAAGCGCGCGAGGGCGAGCGTGAACTCGCGGGCGGGGCCGATGGCGCCGGGTGCGACGTGGCCGAGCCACGCCCCGCTGCCCGCGACGAACAGCAGCAGGAGCAGCATCAGGTAGTCCGAAGGGACCGATACGTAGCGTACCCGCGCCACGAGGAGCCGCCGCGCGAGGAGCGCCGCGAGCGAGGCGCCGAGCACGGCCGAGAGCCACTTCCCCGCCGCCAGCAGCCCGTCCAGCCACGCCGGCGGCGGGTCGAGGAACAGCCACAGGTGGCGCACGGCCACGAGCGCGAGGGCCGCGTGGAACACCCAGCCGAAGAGCCACGTCCAGCGGTTCGCGCGGAACAGGGTCTCGAACAGCAACCCCTCGCGCAGCAGGCGCAGGACGACCCCGGCCCAGGTCGCGGGCGCCGGGGTGAGGGGCATCGGCAGCGGCACGGGCCCGCGCAGGTAGACGAGCTTCTTCCACGCGAGGCCCGCCACGGCGAGCGCGGCGGCCGTCCAGAGCCACCCCGCCATCAACCACCCGAGCCACCCGGCGAGGCTCATGGCCCGCCGCCCCCTCCCCCCGCGCGCGCGCGCACGGGGGCGGCGCGCGGCTCAGATGCAGCCGGTCGGCTTCGGCAGCCCGGCATAGCGGCAGGCCTGGCGGGCCGGACCGTCCGGGAACAGCCGGTAGAGGTAGCGGCTGTTGCCCTTGTCCGGACCGAGCCGGCGGGCGACGGCGCGGGTGAGGATGCGCACGGCGGGCGCGAAACCGTACTCCGCGTAGTACTCGCGCAGGAACCCGATCACCTGCCAGTGGGCGTCCGTCAGCTCGCAGCCGTCCGCGCTCGCCATGGCTTCGGCCACCTGCGGCGACCAGTCCCCGATGCGGACGAGATAGCCCTCCGGATCGGTATCGAGCTCGCTCGTATCGACGACGATGGCCAACGTTCGCACCGGCTCGGCCCGCGCCCGATCCTAAGACCAGGCGGCCGTCTTGTCGAAGCGGCAGGCGAGCTCCACGAACCCGCCGTAGCCGACCACCGCGACCGCGCGCGCCATCCGGGCCGGCTCGATGCCGCGGGCCTCGAGGTCCGGGCCGAGCGCGAAGAACTCCACCTCCGGGGCCATCGCCTCGAACCGCTCCGCGAACCCGGCGGCGGCGAGCGCCCCCAGCACCCCGTCCTCGATCAGCACGACCGCGCTCCCCGGCCGCACCCGCTCCAGGCAGTCCGCGAGCGCCCGGCGCTCCCACGGAGAACGGTTGACGGTGTGGAGGACGCTCACTGCGCAGGGGAGAGGCCGGGGTCAGAAGCTCAGGACGACGTCGTGCTCGTCGATGAGCCGCGCGGCCCGCTCCGGGGTCACCAGCTCGACGTCGACCAGCAGGTCGGAGGCGGCGAGGCCGCGGGCGGCGAGCGAGCGGTCCTCGACGTACAGCCCCTCCACCCCGTAGTCGGGCAGGGCGCGGAAGCCGCGCGCGAAGTCCTTGAGCCCGAGCGCGTCCGGGGCCTGCCCGCGCTTGAGCACGAACACCCCGTCGTCCAGGAACAGCAGGCTCACCGCCTGCTCGAACGCGGCCCCGACCAGCACCGTCTCGAAGCCTTCCTGGGCGAAGATCGAGCCGTGCGGCGGGCGGCGCAGGAGGTACAGGAAGCGCTTGCGCACCGGCGCGGGGCCCGTCATCCGGCGAAGGTCACGAAGCGGTCGGCGAGGATCGCGGCCTCGGCCAGGAGCCCCAGGCCCGCGATCCGGAAGCCCGGGGCGAGTACGTCGGCGTCCTTGCCGTGGCGCTCGCGCTCGGCCGCGTCGAGGATGCCGCGGCGCTGCCCGGCCGCCACGCACACCACGAGGTCGAGCCCGCGCTCGCGCGCGAGCCGGCTCCAGCGCGCGCCCACGTCGCGCTCGTCCTGGGGCGGCACGGCGAGGCGGTTACCGTTGTTCGCCCCGTCGTGGTAGAAGAAGACGCGCAGCACCTCGTGCCCGCCGTCGAGCGCCGCGCGCGTGAAGTGCCAGGCGGTGTCGGAGCCCTGGTGCTGGTAAGGTCCCGCGTTGACCAGGATCGCGAACAACATGAACCGAGCTCCGTCCGGCGGGGACGCCGCCCCGGCACTGTACCACGCGCGCCGCCGCCCTCCGGGCGCCGAAGCCGGCGCGCACGCCGCCGGCGGCGCGGTGGTGCTGGTGAGCCCCTACGAGCTGGGACGCCAGCCGTTCGGGATCGCACAGGCGGCGGCTTGGCTGCGCGAGGCGGGCCTGCGGGTGCGCTGCCTCGACCTCTCGCGCGAGCGGCTCGACCCGGACGCGTTCCGGGGGGCGGGGACCGTGGCGGTGCACCTCGCCATGCATACCGCGGCCCGCATCGCCGCCGCCGCCTTCCCCCGGATGCGCGCGCTCGCCCCCGGCGCGCGCTTCGCCGTGTTCGGACTCTACGCCCCGGTCAACGCGGCCCGCTTCCGGGGGCTCGGCGCGGATGCGGCGTTCGGCGGGGAGAGCGAGCCCGACCTGGTGGCGTTCGCGCTCGGCGGCCGGGCGCCGGACGGGCCGCAGGAGCCGGGCGCGCGCGTCTCGCTCGCCAAGATCCCCTTCCTCGTCCCCGACCGCGACGGCCTCCCCGCCCTCGACCGCTACGCCCGGCTGCTGCTGCCCGGCGGGGAGGAGCGGGTGGTCGGCTTCACGGAGGCGAGCCGCGGCTGCAAGCACCTGTGCCGCCACTGCCCGGTGGTGCCGGTGTACGACGGACGCTTCCGGGTGGTGCCGCGCGACGTGGTCCTGGCCGACGTCCGCCGCCAGGTGGCGGCGGGTGCGGAGCACGTCTCGTTCGGCGACCCGGACTTCTTCAACGGCCCCTCGCACGCCCTTCGCATCGTCGAGGCCATGCACGCCGAGCACCCCCGCCTCACGTTCGACGCCACCATCAAGATCGAGCACCTGCTCCGCCACCGCGAGCGGCTGCCCCGGCTCCGCGACGCGGGTTGCCTGTTCGTCACCTCGGCGGTGGAGTCGGTCGACGACGCCATCCTCGCGCGCCTTCGCAAGAACCACACGGCGGCCGACTTCGAGGAGGCGGCGGCGCTCATGCGGGCGGCCGGCATCGCGCTCGCGCCGACCTTCGTGGCCTTCACCCCCTGGACCACCCTCCAGGGGTACCGGGACCTGCTCGAGCGGATCGCGGCCCTCGGGCTGGCGCCGAGCGTGCCCCCGGTCCAGCTCTCCATCCGCCTCCTGGTCCCGCACGGGTCGCGGCTGCTCGAGCTGGCGGAGATGGAGCGCCTCCTCGACCCCTTCGACCCGTCCATGCTCGGCTACCCGTGGCGCCATCCGGACCCGCGCGTGGACGCCCTGCAGACGGAGGTCGCGGCGCTCGCCGAACGCGGCGGCGGGCGGGAGGAGGCCTTCGCCGAGACGTGGCGCCTCGCGCACGCGGCGCTCGGCGCGCCCGCGCCGCCGCTGCCGGACGACCTCGGCGCCGCCATCCCCTGCCACTCCGAGCCCTGGTACTGCTGCGCCGAACCGACCGGCGAGCAGCTCGCGGGCTTCTGACCCCGGACGCGCGCGCTTGCCGGCCTCGTCCGCCTCCCGCTCCGGGACCGCCCCGGCCGCGGGCGCCCCGGCGCCCGCGCTGCGCATCGACCGGTGGCTGTGGGCCGCCCGCTTCTTCAAGACCCGCAGCACCGCGGCGGCGGCGGTGAGCGGCGGCAAGGTGCACCTGAACGGGCAGCGCGCGAAGCCCGCCAAGGGGGTGCGGCCGGGGGACCGCCTGCAGATCCGGCGCGGCGACGTGCGCTGGGAGGTGACGGTGCTGACGGCGGCGGCGGCGCGGCGCGGCCCCGCCGCCGAGGCGAGGACCCTGTACGAGGAGCGCCCGGAGAGCGTCGAGCGCCGCGAGCGCGAGCGCGAGGAGCGGCGCGCGCGGCGCCTCGCCCGCGGTGCGGCGGGGCCGGGGCGGCCGACGAAGCGCGCGCGCCGAAGGCTGGAGCTGGAGCGGACGCCGCGCGCGGATCCCGGCGGGGACCTGCGGTGAGGGGCTAGCGCGGCGCCCTCGATGCGGTCACGACCCCCCGCACCGCCCTTCGCCACGCGCCGTCCGCGAGCACCACGGCGGGCGCCGCGGGCGCCTCGAAGCGCACGCCGCCGCCGGCTCCCCCGCAGCGCAGCCGGCGCAGCATGACCGCGCCCTCGTGCTCGATCACCACGAAGCTCCCGTCCACCGGCGGCTCGCCCGGCTCCACCACCACCACGGCGCCCGCCGGGAAGTCCGGCGCCATCGAGTCGTCGAGCACCCGCAGCGCATAGGGCTCGAGGGATACGCACCCCGCCGCCGCTGCGGCGGCCCCGGCCGTCGTCCGGTCCATCGCGCCTCGCCTCCCCTCGTCTTCGCCCCGCGGACGGTACGGCGGGCTAGAATAGCGCCGTGCGGACCGCTCCGCCCGCGCCCCGCATCCTCACCGCGCAAGATCGCCCTTGTTCGCCATCGTCCGACCGTTCGTCGCCATCTGCCTGCTCCGCCTCGCCCCGCAGGACCTGCCGGCGTCGTCCCTCCTGCTCGTCGTGACGGCCGCCGCCTACGCCGTCCTGGGCGCGCTCATCTCCTCCTTCTACTACCCGCTCCCGGCCGCCGCCGCAGTCGGCGCGACCGGCGCCGCGCTGCTCGCCCTCTTCACCCTCGCCCTCCTGTACGCGCGGGGGACCCCGGAGCGCTTCGTGCAGACCCTCACCGCGCTCGCGGGCGCCGGGGCGGTGCTGGAGGCGGCGGGCCTGCCCCTGGCGGCGATGCTCGGGACCGGCTCCGAGGCGCCGGGGCCGCGCTTCCTCGGCCTCTTCTCGACCATGCTGTGGCTCGCGCTCCTGGTCTGGAGCTGGGTGGTGAGCGGCCACGTCCTGCGCCACGCGCTCGATGTGCGGCTCGGCGCCGGGGTCGGGATATCCATCGCCTTCTTCTGGCTCTCCGCCATGGCCATGCACCACCTGTTCGGCGGCCCGCCGGCCTCCATGACGGGCGCGCCGTGAGCGCGGCGGGAACCGCCACCGGACCGGGGCGCGGAGGGCGGGGCGCGTGAGGCTGCACTTCCTCGGCATCGGCGGGACGTTCATGGCGGCGCTCGCCGGGATCGCGCGCGAGCTGGGGCACGAGGTGGAAGGCTCCGACACGGGCCTCTATCCGCCCATGAGCACGGTGCTGGAGGCGGCCGGCATCCCGGTGCGCGAGGGCTACCGGCCCGAGCACCTGCGGCCCGCGCCCGACCTCACGATCGTGGGCAACGCCCTCACCCGCGGCAACCCGGCCGTCGAGTACCTGCTGGACGAAGGGCTCGCCTGCGAGTCCGGCCCCGCCTGGCTGGCGCGCCACGTGCTCCCCGGACGGCACGTCATCGCGGTGGCCGGCACCCACGGCAAGACCACCGTGTCGAGTCTCGCCGCGTGCATCCTCGAACGCGCCGGCAAGGAGCCCGGCTGGCTGGTGGGCGGGTCCGCGCCCGGCCTCGGCGCGCCCGGACGGCTCGGCGCCGGACGCCCCTTCGTCATCGAAGCCGACGAGTACGACACCGCCTTCTTCGACAAGCGCTCGAAGCTCGTGCACTACCGCCCCCGCACCCTCGTCGTCAACAACCTCGAATACGACCACGCGGACATCTTCGACGACCTCGCCGCGATCGAGCGCCAGTTCCACCACGCCGTGCGCACCGTGCCCCGGAGCGGGTGCATCGTGTGCGGCGAGCCGGGCGAGGACGCCGCCGGCGGCGAGAGCCGGGCGGCGGTGGAGCGGGTGCTGGCCATGGGATGCTGGACCCCGGTGCTGCGGCTCGGAGCCGCCCACGGCGCCCTGTGGACCCGGCCCCTCGAACCCGACGGCTCGCACTTCGAGGCGGTGGCGGTCGAGGACGGGCGCGAGACGCGGGTCGAGGTCCGGTGGCGGCTCGCCGGCGCGCACAACCTGCGCAACGCGGCGGCGGCCCTCGCCGCCGTCCGCACGGCGGGGGTGGGCATCGAGGAGGCGGCGCGCGCGCTCGCGGACTTCGAGGGGGTGCGCCGGCGCCTGGAGCGCATCGGCGAGCCCGGCGGGGTCGCGGTCTACGACGACTTCGCGCACCATCCGACCGCGATCCGGGCGACGCTCGAAGCGCTGCGCGCGCGGGTGGGCGCGGACCGCATCGTGGCCGTGCTGGAGCCCAAGTCCAACACGATGCGGCTCGGCGTCCACCACCATGCCCTCGGGCCGAGCCTCGAGACGGCGGACGCGGTGTTCGCGCTCGACCTGAACGGCGGGGCCGCGAGCGCCGGCCGGGACGCCCCCCCGCCGCTCGCCGAGGCGCTTGGCGCCCGCGCCGTCGTCCGCTCCGACGTAGAATCCCTGATCGAGGCGGTCGCGGGAGACGCCCGCCCCGGCGACCACGTGGTGATCATGAGCAACGGCAGCTTCGACGGCCTGCACGCACGGCTGCTCGCCCGGCTCGGCGGCGGCGGCGATGCCGGAGCGGTGCGGTGAGCGCGGCGCGGGACGCGGTCCTGGTGGCGATGACCGGGGCGTCCGGGGCCGCCTACGGCCTTCGCCTCATCGACGTCCTGCTGCGCGCCGGGCGCCCGGTGCAGACCGTCCTGAGCGGACCCGGACGCACGGTGGTGAACACCGAGACGCCGCTTCGCCTCGGCAAGAGTCCGGCCGAGATGCGCAAGGGGCTGCTCGCCCATCTCGGCCACGGCGGCGACGCCCCCTTGCGCGTGTTCGCCGAGGACGACTGGTTCGCGCCCGGCGCCAGCGGCTCCAACCCGCCCGCCGCCGTGGTGGTGTGCCCCTGCACCACCGGCGCCCTCGGCTCGATCGCGGCGGGCACGAGCCGCAACCTCATCGAGCGGGCGGCCGACGTGGCCCTGAAGGAAGGGCGCCGGCTGGTCCTCGTCGTGCGCGAGACCCCGCTGTCGGCGGTGCACCTCGAGAACATGCTGCGCCTCGCCCGCGCCGGGGCCGTCGTGCTGCCCGCGAACCCCGGCTTCTACCACCGTCCGCAGACGGTGTCGGACCTCGTGGACTTCGTCGCCGCCCGCGTCCTCGACCGGATCGGGGTGGAGCACGATCTCGGCCCGCGCTGGGGGGCCGAGCGCGAATAGGGCCGCCCGGCGCGGGCGGGCGGCGTGGAGGCGGACGGTGGCGCGGACGGTCGAGACTCCTCTCTTCCCGCTCGGCACGGTGCTCTTCCCGGGCGCGCCGCTGCCGCTGCGGATCTTCGAGCCGCGCTACCTCGACATGGTGAGCGCGTGCCTGCGCGACGAGCGGCCGTTCGGGGTCTGCCTCATCCGCTCCGGGTCCGAGACCGGCGCCCCGGCGGAACCCTACCCGGTCGGCACCCTCGCCCGCATCGTGGACTGGAACCGGGACGACCGGGGCCTCCTCACCATCACCGCCGTCGGGCGGGAGCGGTTCCGCACGCTCGAGACCCGCGTCGCGCCGGACCGGCTGCTGCTCGGACGCTGCGAGCCGCTCGCCGAGCGCGAGGAGCGGGTGCCCTACGAGTACGAACCGCTCGCGCAGTTGGCCCGCGACTTCCTGGAACGCTTCGGATGGGGGGCGCACCGCCCGCCCCCGCCGGCCGGCGAGGCGTCGTGGAGCGACGCGGCGTGGGCCGGCTACCGGGTCGCCGAGATCCTGCCCATCCCCGCGGTCCGCGCCCAGCACCTGCTGGAGCTCGACGACCCGCTGGCCCGGCTCCGGGAGCTCGACCGCCTCGTCGCCCTGATGGCGGAAGCGGCGCGGGTCGAGGAAGAGGGCGGCGACCCCGAGCCCGAATAGCGGGGGCGCGCACGGCGGCCGGGGCGCGGCCCGCAGCGGTGTGCGAGGAGGGGGAAGTGGGGAGCCGGAGGCGGCCCCGTCAGGGGTTGAGGCAGACCATGCGCCAGCCCCCGGAGGCGCGTTCGTAACAGTCGCGCTCGTGCAGGCGGTGGGCGCCGCTCCGCCAGAACTCGATGCGCTCGGGCCGGATGCGGTAGCCCCGCCAGTGCGGGGGCCGGGGCACGTCGGCGCCCGCGAAGCGCTCCTCGTATTCGCGGTAGCGGGCCTCAAGGTCGGCGCGCGCGGCGAGCGGGGCGGACTGATCCGAAGCCCAGGCGCCGAGCCGGCTCTCGCGGCTGCGGGTCGCCCAGTACGCGTCCGCCTCCGCGTCCGCGACCGGCGCCACCGGACCCTCGACGTGCACCTGCTCGAACACCGTCTGCCAGAAGAAGAGCAGCGCGGCCCGCGGGTTCTCGCCGAGCTCGCGGCCCTTGCGGCTGCGGGCGTTGGTGTAGAAGACGAAGCCGTCCTCACCGGCGTCCTTGAGGAGCACGGTGCGAAGCGACGGCCGCCCGCGCGCGTCGGCCGTGGCGAGGGTGGCCGCCGTCGGCTCGCGCAGACCGGTCGCGCCCGCGCGCGCGAACACCTCTTCGAAGCGGGCGAGCGCCTCGCGGTAGAGGTCCGTCACGTGCCGTCGATCTCCCGGTCGCGCATGCCGAGAAGATACAGGATACCGTCCAGGCCGGCATGGTCGAGGACGTGCTGCGCGCGCTCGCGCAGCGCCGGATGCGCGCGAAAGGCGACCCCGAGCCCGGCCGCGCGCAGCATCTCGAGGTCGTTCGCCCCGTCCCCGGCCGCCGCCACCTGCCCGCGCGCGAGCCCCTCGCGCGCCGCGGCCGCGCGCACGAAGGCGGCCTTGGCCCGCCCGTCGATGACCTCGCCTTCGATGCCGCCGGTGAGCCGCCCCTCCCGCAGCACCAGCTCGTGGGCGAGGACGTGGTCGAAGCAAAGGCCGAAGCGCTCGCCGACGCGGCGCACGGCCCAGGCGAAGCCGCCCGAGACCACCGCCACCCGGCGCCCGGAGCGCCCGAGGGCGGTGACCAGGCGGGCGGCCCCCGGGGTCAGGCGCAACCCGCGGGCGACCTCTTCGAACACTTCGGCGCGAAGCCCCGCGAGCCGGCCGATCCGCGCGCGGAACGCCGTCGGGAAGTCGATCTCGCCCCGCATCGCGGCGGCGGTGAGGGCGGCGACCTCCTCCCCCGCCCCGGCCGCGCGCGCCAGCTCGTCGATGACCTCGGCGTCCACCAGGGTCGAGTCCATGTCCAGGCAGACCAGCCGCCGGTCGCGACGGCGACGGCCGGCGCGCTGCACCACGACGTCGACCCCTTCCGCCTCCGGCAGGACGCCCCGGAGCGCGCGGCGGAGCCCGCCCGCGTCCGGGCGCCGGCGCGGGTCCTCGGCCGCACCGCCGCGCACGGCGATCTCGACGGCGGCTGTGTGCGCATCCGCCGCCGCCGCGGGGACCGCGCCGCCGGAAGACAGGCGCTCCACCCCCTCGACCCGCAGGCCGAGGCGGGCGAGCTCGTCCGCGGCGCGCGCGGCGTGCCCGTCCTCGACGCGCGGCCCTAAGAGGGTGACGGCGTACCGGGGCGGCGGCGCACCCCCGCGCGGACCGCTCTCCGGGCGCCCGTCCAAGGACCGCTCCCTACCCGCGGGCAGCGGCGGCGGCGCCCGCCGGGTCCGCGGGCGGCAGGCCGAAGAAGGCGCACGCGGCGGCGGTGGTGCGCGCCGCCAGCGACGCCGCATCCTCGCCCGCCGCCTCCGCCACCGCGCGCGCGACGTGGACGAGCCACGCGG
>CAZSPS010000425.1:0-2934 GCA_964608875.1 uncultured Ectothiorhodospiraceae bacterium | reverse complement strand
ATGCGCGAGGGCGGCACGATGGTGGCCACCGGCCGCTCGCGGCGCGGGACGAAGACGGTCGATACCTACTCCCTCGCCGGCTTCACGGCGGCCTATCGCGCCATCTCCGAGGCCTGCGGCATCCGCTGACCGGCGGCGGAGTCCGTCCGGGGCTAGCCCTCGGCGGCGGCGACGAACCCCGCCCAGTCCACGCTCCGGTCCCCGAACGCGAGGAAGTACGGGTTCACCAGCGACTCGCGGGTGTTGTACCGCAGCGGTTCGAGCCCCGCGTCGGTCACGAGCCCCCCCGCCTCTTCCACGATGCACTGCGCGGCCGCCGTGTCCCATTCGCCGGTGGGACCGAAGCGCGGATAGACGTCGACCTCGCCCTCGGCCAGGAGGCAGAACTTGAGCGAGCTGCCGGTCGAGATGCGCCGTACGGGTCCGAGTGCGCGGATGAACGCCTCGGTCTCGGGAGTGGTGTGGGATTGGCTCGCCGCCACCCGCAGCGGGTGCGCCGCGGGGGTGCGCACCGAGATGGGCGCCCACTGGCCGGACCCGTCGTAGCGGCGGGCGCCGAGCCCCCGGGCGGCCGCGTAGGAGACGCCGGAGACGGGCACGGTCACCACCCCCAGCACCGGGGCATGGTCCTCGACGAGGGCGATGTTGACCGTGAACTTCCCGTCCCGCTTCTCGAAGTGCTTGGTGCCGTCCATCGGGTCCACGAGCCAGTAGCGGCTCCAGCCCGAGCGCACGGCGAAGTCCGCGGTGTCCGCCGACTCTTCGGAGAGCACGGGGACCTCGGGAGTGGCTTCGCGGAGGCCTTCCACGATCGTCCGGTGGGAGGCGAGGTCGGCGGCGGTGAGCGGCGAGCCGTCCGTCTTGTGGGCCACCTCGAAATCGGAGCCGTACACCTCGAGGACCCGCTCAGCCGCCCGCTCGGCGATCGCCCGCACCGTGTCGAGCAGGGTCTGCCCGGAGAGTTTCGTCATGTCGCTTCTTCCTCCATTCGTTCGAAGGCGAGGTCGTGGATGCGCGCGCCCGCCCGCCGGCCGCGTTCCTCGAAGCGGGTGCGGGGCGCGAGGCGGCCGCCGGGCTCCGCGCGGAACGCCCCCGGCCCCGCCAGGTTGCGGAGCAGCGGGGCGCCCTCGAAGACGGCCAGCATGTCCTGGGCGTAGTCCTCGTCGTCGGTGGCGGCGAGGAGCCGCCCTCCGGGCCGCAGCCGCGACGCCGCGAGCGCCGCGAACGGCGGCTGCACCAAGCGGCGCTTGCGGTGGCGCGCCTTCGGCCAGGGGTCGGGGAAGTAGACCCACAGCTCGTCCAGCGAGGCCTCGGCGAAGCGCCGCTCGAGCGCCTCGCGCGCGTCCCCGAACAGCACCCGCACGTTGCCGAGCCCGCGTTCGTGGAGGCGGACCAGGAGGTACCCGATCCCCGGCGGGTGGACCTCGACCCCGACGTAGTCCCGCTCCGGCCGCTCGGCGGCGGCGCGCAGCAGCAGGTCCCCCCGCCCGAACCCGATCTCGGCCACCAGTGGCGCGCGGCGTCCGAACACCGCCATCGGATCGATGGGCGGCCCGCACACGGGCGGAACCGACGGCCCGGGCGGCGGGCCGAGGCCGAAGCGCGGCCAGTGGCGCTCGACGGCCTGCTTCTGGCCGGGAGTCATGCGGCCCGCCCGCAGCACCCAGGAGCGGATGCCGCGGTGGGGGGAGGCGTTCAGGCGATCGCCCCCTCCACCGGCGAGGACGCGCTCGCGAAGCGCCGGCGCGGCATGCGCCCCGCCCGGAACGCCTCGCGCCCGGCGACGACCGCGTGCCGCATCGCCGAGGCCATCAGCACCGGGTTGCGGGCGGCCGCGATCGCGGTGTTCATCAGCACTCCGTCGCATCCGAGCTCCATCGCGATGGCCGCGTCCGAGGCGGTGCCCACCCCGGCGTCGACCACGATGGGCACGTTCGCGCGCTCCAGGATGGCGAGGATGTTCCAGGGGTTGCAGATGCCGAGCCCGGAGCCGATGGGGGCGGCCAGCGGCATCACGCTGACGCACCCGATCTCCTCCAGCCGCCGCGCGGTCACCGGGTCGTCGTTCGTGTACACCATCACGTCGAACCCGTCCGCCACCAGCTCTTCGGCGGCGGCCAGGGTCTCGGTGACGTGCGGGAGCAGGGTCTCGTCGTCGGCCAGCACCTCGAGCTTCACGAGATTGGCCCCGTCCAGCAGCTCGCGCGCGAGCCGGCAGGTGCGCACGGCGGAGCGGGCGTCGTAGCAGCCCGCGGTGTTGGGCAGGATGGTGAAGCGGTCGAGCGGCAGGTAGTCGAGGAGGTTCGGCTCGCCGGGGTCCTGGCCGATGTTGGTGCGGCGGATGGCGACGGTGACCATCTCGGCGCCGCTCGCCTCGACCGCTTCCCGGGTCTGCTCCAGGCTCTCGTACTTGCCGGTGCCGACGATGAGCCGCGACTCGAACCGGCGCCCCGCGACCACCAGCGGCCCGGCGCCGGCATCGGTCCCGGTGGCGCCCGCGCGCGTCTTCGCATCGGCGCCCATCAGCCGCCTCCCACCGCGTGCACGATCTCCACCCGGTCGCCGTCGCCGAGGACGCGCTCGGCGTACTCGCTGCGCGGCACCACCTCTTCGTTGATCTCGACCGCCATGCGCCGGCCGGCGAGGTCGAGGCTCGCGACCAGCCGGGCGACGGTCGCGCCCGGCTCCAGCACGCGGCTCTCTCCGTTGAGGACGATCTGCACGTCAGCGCTCACGCGGCCCTCCGCCCGGCTTTCATTCGCCACCCCGCCGGGTACAATGGACACCGGCGCGGGTGTAGTTCAATGGTAGAACATCAGCTTCCCAAGCTGAATACGAGGGTTCGATTCCCTTCACCCGCTCCATCTCCTCACGAGCCCTCGCGCATCAGCACCGTGTGCTCGATCCCCTGGGAGGCGCGGAGGCCGTCGCGCG
>CAZSPS010000424.1:0-7441 GCA_964608875.1 uncultured Ectothiorhodospiraceae bacterium | reverse complement strand
GTCCCCCTCCGCGATGCCCGGCCCCTCGTCCCGCACCGCGATCCGGCAGCGCGGCGCGCCGTCCGGCGCCGCTCCCGGCGCGGCGCCCGCCTCCACCACCACCTGCCCGCGCCCGTGCCGGACCGCGTTGTCCACGAGGTTCGACACGGCCTGGAACAGGAGGTCGCGGTCGCCCGTCGCCACCACTGCCGACACAGCCTCCCCTTCCTCCGCGTGCAGCTCGACCGTGCGCCCGAGCTGCTCGGCGAGCGGCTCGTAGAGCTCCACGGCGTCGCCCGCAAGCGCCGCCAGGTCCACCCGCGCGAAGCCCTCGCCCGCCGCCTTCGACTCCACGCGCGCGATCCGGAGCAGGGCGGCGAACGTGGCGAGCAGCCGGTCGGCCTCGGCGACGGCGGCCTCCACCGAGCGCGCCGCCTCCGGCCCGAGCCCGCCGCCGTCGCGCAGCCCTTCGAGCCGGGTGCGCAGCCGGGTGAGGGGGGTCTTCAAGTCGTGGGCGATGTCGTCCGTCGCCCGCCGCACCCCGTCCATCAGCTCCTGGATGCGGTCCAGCATCGCGTTGAGCCGCCCGGCGAGCCGGTCGAAGTCGTCGCGGGTGCCGCGGGTCGGGATGCGGCGTCCGAGGTCGCCCCGCATGATCTCGCCGCTCGCCCGGTTGATGGCGTCGATCCGGCGCACGGTGCTGCGGCTCATCGCGAACGCGCCGGCCAGCGCCAGCAGCAGGGTGAGGCCGGCGCCCCAGGCGAGCGCCCGCTCGATGCGCCGGCGCGCCTCGGCCAGCTCGTGCACGTCGCGCCCCACCAGCAGGAGCAGCCCCCCCGGCAGGGTCGTCACGCGGGCGCGGGCGCGGTGCGGTGTGCCGTCCGGCCGGCGCACGCTCCACAGCGGGAAGTCGATCCATCCCTCGGCGGAAACCCCCGCATCGGGCCAGCGGGCCAGGTTCCCCGCCAGGGTCCGGCGCCCGCCGTCGGCGAAGAGGTACACGAACGGCCCGCGCGGGCTGCGCTGGATGCGCCCGTACAGCAGGCGCGTGAGTCCCGCGATGCCGTGCGAGCGGTAGCGGGCGGCGAGGCTGCCGGCCTCGCGCTCGATGGAGGCGTCGGCCGCCCGCTCGAGGTGCCGCGCCGTGGTCCAGTACACGAACCCCAGCAGGACGCACACCGACCCCCCGAACAGCAGGAGGTAGACCGCGGCCAGGCGGAAGGTGGAGCTGCGAAGGTGCCGGGCGAGGCCCCTCAATCGTCCGGCCCCCGCAGCCGGTATCCCACTCCGCGCACCGTCTCGATGAGCGGCTCGGCGCCGGGGAACGGCCGCTCGAGCTTGGCGCGCAGCCGGGAGACGTGGACGTCCACCACGTTGGTCTGGGGGTCGAAGTGGTAGTCCCACACGTTCTCGAGCAGCATGGTGCGGGTGACCGCCTGCCCGTGGTGGCGCATCAGGTACTCGAGCAGGGCGAACTCGCGCGGCAGCAGCCGGAGGGGCCGGCCGGCGCGGGCGGCCGTGCGGCGCAGCGGGTCGAGCTCGAGGTCCCCCACCCGGCAGGCGCCGCGATCGGGGCCGGCCCCCCCGGCCGCGCCGCCGCCCTCGCGCGGGCGGCGTTGCAGCGCCTCGAGGCGGGCGGCGAGCTCGCTGAAGGCGAACGGCTTGGTGAGGTAGTCGTCTCCGCCCGCCCGCAGCCCCTCCACCCGGTCGTCGACGTCCGCGAGCGCGCTCAGGATGAGAACCGGCGTGTCGTTCCCCGCCGAACGCACCGTCTTGAGCACCGCGAGGCCGTCGAGCCCGGGCAGCATGCGGTCGACCACCATCACGTCGTAGGCGTGCTCGAGGGCGTGCCAGAGGCCGTCGCGTCCGTCGCGGGCGACGTCGACCCGGTAGCCGTGCTGACGCAGGCCCTTCGCGACGAACTCCGCCACCACCTCGTCGTCTTCGATGACGAGCGCCCGTATCACGGCGACGACGCCTTCATGTCTCGATCCTCATGATGAAGCCGCCCTCGTCCCACCAACCGGGCGAATCGGCCAGATCGACCTCGACCCTGATCGGGCTGCCCCGGCGGTACACGGTCAAGACCACCTCGGCGCCGGGCGTCATGTCCCCGATCGCGCGGGCGAGCGCGATGTCGTCCTCCACCGGCGAGCCGTCGACCGCGGTCACCACGTCGTCCTCCTCGATTCCGGCGCGGGCGGCGGGGCCGCCGGGAGCCACCGCGACGACCTGCACGCCGTCCACGAGCAAGCCGCCGCCCGACGCATCTTCCGGCATCGTCAGTAGTTCCCAGGCGTCCTTCGGGTTCCGGTAGAGGGGCCAGATCCGGATCCCGAGCCATCCCCGGGACACCTTGCCATCCCCGATCAGATCGGCGGCTACCGGTCCGGCGAGGGAGGCGGGCACGGCGACGGTGTGGAGTGCGGACTTGGGCCAGGGACAGAACGCCGTGTTGACCCCAACGACCTTCCCGCGCGCGTCGAACAGCGGACTGCCCGGAGGGAATGGAAACGGGGGGCTCCCGTAAATGGGGGCGTTCACCAGGAAGTCGCTGAAGTCGTCGCCGCGTGCGGAGAGGATGCCGGCGGCGACGGTGCCGTCATAGCCGACCCCGAACACCCGGTCTCCGACCCGCGTGCCGTCCTCATCGCCGAAGGCGAATCCCGGGTACTCCGCACCGCCGGCATCGACCTTCAGCACTGCGAGGCCGGTGTGAGGATCGCGGCCGGCTACGCGCGCCTCGCGGCGAGTCCCATCGTGCAAGGTGACCGTGATCTCCTCGGCCCCGGCGACCACGTGGTCGCTGGTCATGATGTGGCCCCGCGTGCCCACGAAGAAGCCCGATCCCGATACGGTCCGAAAGGCGCTTGGATGCACGCCGGGCCAGGGCGGCGAGCGCAGCGAGGGCGGCGGTTCGAACAATTGTCCGTACCGACGTTTCAGGCGTTCGAAGGAGTCCGAGTCCTCGCATCCGGACGACAACAGGAGGGATTGCGGCAGAACGCCGTAACCCTGCGGTTTTTTCACCTCCAGCACCACCACCGAGGGTCGTACCCGCTCGGCGAGGTTCGAGAACCCGGGCGAGGACGAGGCGGAGGGCTCCGAAGCGGGGCCGGTATCCCCGGACCGGGCGGCGTCGGCGCCGGCAAGGGCCGCAGCGGCGGCGAGGACGGCGGCGAGGACGGCGGCCCGGGGCCTCTCGCGAATGAACGTTGCTTGCGCTCTCATGACGTAGCCTCCTGTGGTGCTGCGTTCCCCATCCGCGCCCGCCCGGGTGCGGGGGACGATCCGAATTTTGCGCCCGCGACCGTTACGGGACGCTTGCCCGAACATTACGATCGCGTCACGTTCGCCGCCCGCTCCGGCCTCCGGCCCGCTCCGCCCTGCCCCGCCGCACCGCGCCGCCCGCGGCTCAGGCGCCCTCGACCCGCACGGCCACGAAGCGCGGCTCGCCCTGGCGCCGGATCCGCACCAGGGCGAACTCGCGGCCGTCCTCCGACGCCTCGCGCAGGGCCTGGCGCACCCCGTCCCGATCCTGGACGGCCTCGCGGTCGATGCCAAGCAGCACGTCCCCGGGCAGCAGTCCCGCCTCGGCGGCCGGGGTGCCCGGATACACCTCGTCGATCACCAGCTGGCCTTCGTGGTCGGAAAGCAGCACCCCGAGCCGCGGCCCGGAGGCCGGCTCCGGCGCCCCCAGGGTGCCGGCGATGGCCATGTCGCCTTCGTCCGGCCAGCCGGCCAGATCGACCTCGACCTCGAGCGAGCCGCCGCCGCGGTGCACGGTGAGGACCACCCCGTCGCCGGGCTTCATGCTCCCGATCGCGCGGGCGAGCGCGGTACCGTTCTCCACCGGCCGGCTGTCGACCGCGGTCACCACGTCGGCCTCTTCGATCCCGGCGCGGGCGGCCGGGCTGTCGGGCTCCACCTGGACGACCAGGGCTCCGTCCGACGTCTCTTCCGGCATCCCGAGGCTGCGGGCGATCTCGGGGCTGAGGGGCTGGATCGAGATGCCGAGCCATCCCCGCGACACCTTGCCGTCCTCAATGAGCTTGGCGACCACCGGTCCGGCGAGGGAGGCGGGCACGGCGAAGCCGATCCCGACGTTGCCGCCCGACGGGGCGTAGATCGCCGCGTTGACCCCGATGACCCTGCCGCGCGCGTCGAACAGCGGCCCCCCGGAGTTGCCCCGGTTGATGGGGGCGTCCACCTGCAGGAAGTCGCCGTATCCGCCGAGCCGGATGTCGCGTCCGCGGGCGGAGAGGATGCCGGCGGTGACGGTGCCGCCGAGACCGAAGGGGTTGCCGACCGCGACCACCCAGTCTCCGACCCGCGTACCGTCCTCGTCGCCGAAGGCGAGCCACGACCGTTCCCGGCCGCCGGCGCCGTCGATCTTCAGCACCGCGAGGTCGGTGCGGGGGTCGCGGCCGACCACGCGCGCCTCGCGGCGGGTCCCGTCGTGCAAGGTGACCGTGATCTCCTCGGCCCCGGCCACCACGTGGTCGCTGGTCACGACGTGGCCCCGCGCGTCCACGAAGAAGCCCGAGCCCGAGCCGGTGTGCCGCTGCGGACCCGGCGCTCCGAACGGGGGCCGGTCGAAGAACGGCCCGAAGCGGGGCGGCATGTTCTCGAACGGGGACGGCGGCGAGAACTGCATCGCCTCGGGGGCCCGCTTCTCCACCGTCACCACCACCACCGCGGGCTGGACCCGTTCGACGAGGTCCGCGAACCCGGACGCGGACGGGGCGGGAAGCTCCGGAACCGGGCCGCCGGCGGCGGACCGGGCGGCGCCGGCGCCCGCGAGGGCCGCGCCGACGGCGAGGACGGCGGCGGCGGCGAAGACGGCGGCCCGGGGCCGGTTGCGAAGGAACGTCGCTTGCGCTCTCATGGCGTAGTCTCCTGTACTGTTACGTCCCCCCCGCACCCGTGCGGGGCGGGGGATGCGGCGAACTCTACGCCCGCGACCCTTACGGAACGCTTTCCCGATCGTTACGATCCTGTCATGTTCCCAACCGCCTCCAGGAGACCGTGAACCGCATGAGCTCGAATACGCCCCCCCGCCACCGCATCGTCATCGACTGCGACCCGGGCCGCGACGACGCCCTCGCCATCGCGATGGCGCTCGCCTCGCCCGAGGAGATCGATCTCGCCGGCATCACCGTCGTGGCCGGCAACGCGCCGCTCGACATCGCCCTGCGCAACGCCCGCTTCGTGTGCGGGCTCTGCGGCTTTCCCGACGTCCCGATCCACGCGGGCGCCGGCCGGCCCCTCGTGCGCGAGCCGATGACCGGCGAGCGCACCCACGGGGAGA
Source organism: uncultured Ectothiorhodospiraceae bacterium (assembly GCA_964608875.1). Classification (GTDB taxonomy): domain Bacteria; phylum Pseudomonadota; class Gammaproteobacteria; order HK1; family HK1; genus JAJDXW01. The sequence continues at coordinate 2,151 of CAZSPS010000424.1, read as the reverse complement.
GCGGTCTCGAGGGGCTCGAGGTGGAGATGCGGCCCACCCCGGTGCGCGAGCGCAACGCCGTCGAGTTCCTCGCCCAGACCTTGCGCTCGGCGGCGGACGGCGAGGTCACCCTGGTGGCGACCGGCCCGCTCACCAACCTCGCGTCGCTGATGACGGAGTACCCGGGGCTCGTGCTGAAGGCCCGGCGGATCGTGCTGATGGGCGGCGCCTCCAGGGACGGCGGCAACGTGGCCCCCGCGGCCGAGTTCAACGTCCTCGCCGACCCGCACGCCGCCGCGCGGGTATTCGAGTTCGGGCGCCCGATCACCGTCTTCAACCTCGATGCGACCCACCAGGTGCTGGCGGGCCCCGAGCACGTAGAACGCCTGGAACGCACCGGCGGCGGACCGGCCGGGCGGCTCGCGCCCCTGCTGCCTCCCCCCCCCGACGACGAGCGCTTCGCGGCCCGCTTCGGGCCGGGGCGCATGCCGATCCACGACCCCTGCACCATCGCCTGGCTGCTCGAGCCGGGGCTGTTCAAGGGCGTGGAGGCGGCGGTCGCGGTCGAGACCGAGGGTACGCACGCCCTGGGCGCGACCGTGGTCGACTGGTGGGGCGTGACCGGCGAGGCGCCGAACGCCGAGTGGATCGTGGAGGCCGACGGCGAGGGGGTGCTCGACCTCCTGATCGAGCGCATCGGGCGGCTGTAGCCCCCCCGCTCCCTCAGCCCGCCCCCTCGTACACCGTGCGCTCGAAGTCGAGGTAGAGCGGGAACGCCTTCTCGTCCACGAAGGGCAGCACCTGGGTGAGGAAGGCGCCGCCCACTCCCTTCGCCGGGTCGATCCAGAAGTACGAGTTGGCGAGCCCCGCCCAGGCGAGGCCTCCCGCCGAACGTCCGGTCGGCGCCGGCGCCTCGTTGATCATGAACCCGAGCCCCCAGGTCTTCGGCAGGCCGGGAAAGAACTCGGCGTCGTTCGAGAACGGCGGCATGGCCGTCCCGAGCCGGGTCACCCGGCACTCCCCCATCTGGTTGCGGGACATGAGGTCCACCGTCTCCGGCGCCAGCACCCGCTCGCCGTCGAGCCGGCCCCGGCCGAGGATCATGCGGATGAAGCGCAGGTAATCGCCGATGGTGCCGTAGAGCCCCCCGCCGCCCATCTCGAACTCGGGCTCCTGGGGGATCTCGAGGTCCATCAGCGGCGTGAGTTGGCCGTCCTCCCCGCGCTGGTGGATCTTCGCAAGCCGCGCGCGCATCGGATCGGTGATGCGGAACGCGGTGTCGCGCATGCCGAGCGGCTCGAACAGGTGCTCGCCGAGGTACTCCCCGAGGCGCTGCCCGCTCCCCGCCTCGACCATCTTCCCCGCCCAGTCGATGCCGATGCCGTACTCCCAGCGCTCGCCGGGGTCGAACAGGAGCGGGGTAGTGAGGGACGCGTCCTGGCAGGCGATGATGCCGGGAGTGCCGGTCGCCTCCTGGTAGCGGCCCATGGCCTCGCTCCAGATGTCGTAGCTGAAGCCGGCGGTATGGGTGAGGAGGTGGCGGAGCGTAATCGCGCCTCGCGCGGGGCGGGTGCGGGGCGCGCCGTCCGCGTCGAAGCCCTCGAGCACGCGCGCCTCGCCGAGCGGCGGGACCACCTCCGAAGCGGGCGCATCGAGGTCGATCCGCCCCCGCTCCACCAGTTGCATCGCCGCCGCCGAAGTGATCGCCTTGGTCATCGACGCGATCCAGCCCACCGTATCCGGGGCCATCTCCGCGCCGCCCCCGAGCACGCGCTCGCCGAAGCCCTCGAGGTACAGGACGCCCTCGCGGTCCACCGCCCCGGCCACCACCCCCGGAACGGCGCCTGCGGCCACCGCTCCGCCCAACAACGCGTCCGCCTCTTTGCGCATGGTCATGATCGCCTCCGTCAACGAACCAGGGGCCCGGCCATCCGGAACCCGCGGAATTCAGGCCTGCTCGATCTCGATGAGGGTGCCGCAGAAGTCCTTGGGGTGGAGGAACAGCACCGGCTTGCCGTGCGCGCCGGGGCGCGGCTCCCCATCCCCCAGCACCCGCGCGCCCGCCGCCGTCAGCCGGTCGCGCGCCGCGTGGATGTCGTCCACCTCGTAGCACACGTGGTGGGCGCCGCCCTCGGGGTGGCGGGCGAGGAAGGCGGCGATGGGCGAGCGCTC
>CAZSPS010000423.1:0-6956 GCA_964608875.1 uncultured Ectothiorhodospiraceae bacterium | reverse complement strand
CGCCGTAGCGCTGGGCGCCGGCCGAGCCGCCGCCCTCGCGTCTCCCGTCGTCTTCGTGCCGCTTGTCGTCGGTGTCGGCGTCGGCGTCGGCGTCGGCGCGGGCGTGGCGCGCCCTCCCGGCAACCGGCCGGGTCCAGTTGGTGGGCAGCTGGTCCATGACGGCGAAGTCCAGCCAGCCGGCGAGCTCGGGCGCGACGGCGCGCACCAGGTGCTCGACCATCACCGGCAGCGCGAACTGGCGCTTCAGGGCGGTGTCCATCTCCATGCGGCCCACCCTAGCCGCCCCGGGCACGAGAGCGTTAGAGGCGATCGCCTCGACTTTTGTAGGCAATCGGCTCGACTTTCGTAAGGAATCGGCTGACACGCGGGCGCCGGTGCGTACAATGGCGCCCATGTTGACGCACTTCCGGAGCGATGGAGCGGCGCACATGGTGGACGTGGGCGCCAAGGCGGAGAGCCGCCGGGCGGCGGTGGCCGAGGGGCGCATCGAGATGCGGCCCGAGACGCTGCGCCTGGTCGAGTCCGGGGGGCACGCCAAGGGCGACGTGCTGGGGGTCGCCCGCATCGCCGCCATCCAGGCCGCCAAGCGCACGCACGAGCTGGTGCCGCTCTGCCACCCGCTGCCGCTCACGCGGGTCGAGGTGGACTTCGAGGCCGATGGCGAGCGGAGCGCGGTGCGCTGCCGCGCGCGCGCGGAGTCGGTGGGCCGCACCGGGGTGGAGATGGAAGCGCTGACCGCGGTCCAGATCGGGCTCCTCACCGTGTACGACATGTGCAAGGCCGTAGACCGCGCGATGACCATCACCGGGGTGCGCCTCGTCGAGAAGCGGGGCGGCAAGTCCGGCCACTGGCGGGCGGACGGCGCATGACCTCCTCCCACGCCGCCATGCTCGACCGCCTCGAACGCCACCTGCGCGAGGAGAACCCCGTCCTCCTCGACGCGGTGCAAAGCTTCCGCCGCCTCGACAAGGTGGGGTGGCGCCTCGGCCTGCTCCCGCCCGAGCAGTCGTTCGCGAGCCAGGTCACCTGGTGGCCCCTCATCGCGGTGCTCGGCGCCTTCTCCGCCGGCAAGTCCACCTTCATCAACGGCTATCTCGGCCAGACCATCCAGACCACCGGCAACCAGGCGGTGGACGAGCGCTTCACCGCGCTTTGCTTCAGCACCGAGGAAGGGCCGCCGCGCACCCTGCCCGGCCTCGCACTCGACGCCGACCCCCGCTTCCCGTTCTACCAGGTGAGCCGCGACATCGAGGAGGTAGCGGCGGGGGAAGGGCGGCGCATCGACGCCTACCTCCAGCTCAAGACCTGCTCCAGCCCCCGGCTCCGGGGCAAGATCTTCATCGACTCCCCCGGCTTCGACGCCGACGCGCAGCGCACGTCCGTGCTCCGCATCTCCGACCACATCATGGGGCTCGCCGACCTGGTGCTGGTGTTCTTCGACGCCCGCCGCCCCGAGCCGGGGGCGATGCAGGACACGCTGCACCACCTCGTGGAGCGCACCGTCGGGCGCCCGGACTCGAGCAAGTTCCTGTACATCCTGAACCAGGTGGACAACGCCGCGCGCGAGGACAACCCCGAGGAAGTGTTCGGGGCGTGGCAGCGGGCGCTCGCCGGCAGCGGCCTCACCGCGGGGCGGTTCTACCAGATCTACGACGAGGGAAGCGCGATCCCGATCGAAGACGGGAACCTGCGCGAGCGCTTCCGCGCCAAGCGCGACGCGGACCTGGCGGACATCCGGGCGCGCATGGAGAACGTGGAGGTGGAGCGGGCGTACCGGGTGATCGGGATGCTGGAGAAGCTCGCCGTCACCATCCGCGACGAGACGGCGCCCGCGCTCGAACGCGCCCGCGCCGAGTGGCGGCGGCGGGTGCTGTGGGCCGACGTGGGGATCGTCGCGGTCGTCGCGGCGGGGCTGGTCGGGCTCGGCGCGTGGGCGGGACCCGACAACCTCACCGTCTGGGCGATGATGGGGGGCGGGATCCCCGCCTCGCTCGTCGCCGCCCTCGTGCTGGCCGCCGCCGTCGCCGTCCACTTCAAGGCGCGGCGCATGGCGGCCCGCGCGACGGGGCGGCGCCTCGCGCGCAAGCACGCCGCCGATCCGATCATCGGCCCCGGCCCGCTGGTGCGGGCGTTCGAGCGCAACACGGCGATCTGGCGCCCCATCTGGCTCCGCGCTCCGGCCGGCTGGGGCAAGGCGGCCCGGCAGCGCATCGAGACGGTGCTGGCGGAGGCGGGCCGCCACGTGCAGCGGCTCAACGACCGCTTCGCGGACCCCTCCGGCCGGGGAAGCGCCGCTGCGAGCGGACCTGCGGACGCGGCGGGCGCTACGCCCGGCGGCTCAGGCCCGCACCCGCCAGATGGCGGCCACCCCGATGAAGCGGGTGAGGGCCATGGCCCCGAACACCAGAAGCCACCCGTAGGACCCTGACACCGCGAGCCACCCGAACAGCACGGCCTGCAGCGCGCCGTACACGTAGCCGTGGGCGTCGAGCACCCCCGAGGCGGTGCCCGCGAGGTTGCGCCCCGCGAGGTCCACCGCGAGCGCCGCCACCGGCGACAGGTTCACGGTGAAGCCGACCAGCAGCAGCAGCGCCATGGCGAGCGCGACGTTCGCCGCCGGGGTGAACGCGATGGCGAGCAGGATCGCCCCGCTGGTCGCGCAGGCGATGGCCATCACCTGGTACCGGTTGCCGTGGAACAGGCGGTCGGAGAGCGTGCCCCCCACCATCGGCCCGAACAGGTAGCCGAGCGGATAGGCGAAGGTGATGAGGGCCATGGTGCGAAGGTCGAAGCCCCCCTCCTGCGAGTAGTAGACGGGCGCCCACGACACCACCCCGTAGCGCACCACGTTGTCGAGCCCCTTCACCTGGCAGGCGATGAAGAAGCGCCAGTTCGAGAGCAGGTGGAGGTAGGCGGCGAAGCCGTGCTCCTGCCCGCCGGCCGCGCTCTCGGCGTCGCGCGACAGCGCGTCGTCCTCGCGGTAGGGGGCGAGGCCCACGTCCGCCGGCCGGTCGCGGGCCGCGAGCCAGAACCCGACCCCCAGCACGGAGATGACGAGGGGCGGATAGCGCAGCGCCGCCCGCCAGCCCCACTCCGCCGCCACCAAGGGGACCACCGCCCACACCAGCAGCAGGGCGATGCCGGCCGCGGTCAGCACCCAGCCGAGCGCGCGCCCGCGCTCGCGCCGCGACCACCACTGGGCGATGAGGCCGATGGCCGGCGCCCAGGTGGCGGCGTTGACGAAGCCCACCACCGCCCAGGGCACCGCGAGCGAGGCCACGCTGTCGCCGAAGCTGGTGACGAAGTTGAAGAGCCCGGTGGCGACCGCGCCCGCCAGCACCACCCGCCGGTACCCGTAGCGCTCCCCGAGCCGTCCGTGCACCAGGTCCCCGAACGCGAACCCCCAGAACATGCAGGAGTTGACGAAGCCGGTCTCGGCGGCGGTCATCCCGAGGTCCTCGATGACCTGGGGCTGGACGAGGCTGAAGTTGAAGCGCCCGAGGTAGTTGACGCAGTAGAAGACGCAGAACGCGATGAGCACCCGCCACTTCCAGTAGCGGTAGTGGTAGAGGGTCTCGGGCGACTGGCTCATCCCCCACGCCGCGCCCAGCCGTCGCGCAGGGCCACGGTGCGGTTGAAGCCCCCGTCCTCGTCCCGGCAGAAGTACCCGAGGCGCTCGAACTGGAAGCGCTCGCCCGGCCGCGCGCCGGCGAGCGAGGGTTCGAGCTTCGCATCCGCCGCCACCTCGACCGAGGCGGGGTTGAGGTCCTCGGGGCCCGCGGGGTCGGGGACGGCGAACAGGCGGTCGTACAGGCGCACCTCCGCGGTCAGCGCGCGCGCCGCCGCCACCCAGTGGATGGTGCCCCACACCTTGCGCCCGTCCGGGGTGCGCCCGCCGCGGGTCGCGGGGTCGTAGGTGCAGCGCACGAGCGTCGCTTCGCCCGTCGCGGGGTCGGTCTCGAACGACTCGCAGCGCACCACGTAGCCGTAGCGCAGCCGCACCTCGCGCCCCGGCGCGAGGCGGTGGTAGCGGGGCGGCGGGTCCGGGTGGAAGTCGTCGCGCTCGATGAACAGCTCGCGCCCGAAGAAGAGCGGGCGCGAGCCGAAGGACGGGTCGGCCGGGTGGTTCGCCGCCTCGAGCTCCTCGCCCTCGCCGTCGCCGCCCCCGCTCCCGCCTTCGGGGTAGTTGTCGATGACGAGCCGCAGCGGGCGCAGCACGGCCATCGCGCGCGGCGCGCTCCGGTCCAGCTCCTCGCGCACGCAGCTCTCGAGCAGGCCCATCTCGATGCGGCTCTCCTTGCGGGTCACCCCCACGCGCGAGCAGAAGTCGCGGATCGCCGCGGGCGGGTAGCCGCGCCGGCGCATGCCGCGCAGGGTGGGCAGGCGCGGGTCGCTCCACCCGTCCACGTGCCCGCCCTCGACCAGCTCGGCCAGCCGGCGCTTGCTCATCACCGTGTGCTCGAGCGACAAGCGCGAGAACTCGATCTGGCGCGGCCGGGAGGGGAAGGGAACGTCGCCCTCTTCCATCTCTTCCGGCCGCTCCGGCTGGTCCGGGAACCAGCGGTCGTACCACCAGTTCCGCCAGCGCTCCCAGTCCCGGAGGTCCCGCCGCCAATCCTCGGGGCTACGGGTGTCTTCGAGGTCCAGGGGACCCAGGTCCTCGCGGCCCCAGGGGGGGCCGTGGACGTGGTCCAGGATCCAGTCGTAGAGGGGGCGGTGGTCCTCGAACTCCAGGGTGCACAGCGAGTGCGTCACCCCCTCGAAGGCGTCGGACAGCGCCTGCGCGAAATCGTAGGTCGGGTAGATGCGCCAGGTGTCGCCGGTGTGGGGATGGAGGGCGTGCCGGATGCGGTACAGCACCGGGTCGCGCAGGTTGAGGTTGCCGGACGCCATGTCGATGCGCGCCCGCAGCACGTGCGCCCCGTCGGGGAACTCGCCGGCCTTCATGCCGCCCAAGAGGTCCAGGCTCTCCCACGGCGGGCGCTCGCGCCACGGGCTCTCCCGCCCCGGACTGGTGAGCGTGCCGCGGCTCTCGCGGATCTCGTCCGCGGACTGGCTGTCGACGTAGGCGAGGCCGGTCACGATGAAGAACTGCGCGCAGCGGTACATGGCCTCGAAGTAGTCCGAGGCGCGCCGCGGCTCCCCCTCCCACTCGAAGCCGAGCCAGCGCACGTCCTCGACGATGGCCTGCGCGTACTCGCTGCTCTCGCCGGCCGGGTTGGTGTCGTCGAAGCGAAGGCGGCACACGCCCCCGAACTCCGCCGCCACGCCGAAGTTGAGGCACATCGACTTGGCGTGTCCGACGTGCAGGTAGCCGTTCGGCTCGGGCGGGAAGCGGGTGACCGGCGGCGTTCCGGGGCCGGCGCCGGGGCCGGCGGCGGAGTCGGCATCGCCGTCCGCCGCGACGATCCGCCGGATGAAGTCGGCCGCGCCCGCCTCGGCCCCGGCGGACCCCGCAGCTTCGTCGGGCCCGGCGGCCCCGGCCTCCGGCGCGGACCCTGCCCCGGACCCGGCCTCCGTCGCGTCGCAAGAAGGTTTCATGACCGGGCGGATTCTACCGGCTGGCGCCACCCGGACGCGAAGGCGGCGAGCTGCGGGTAGAATTCGAGGAAGTCGGCTTCGAGCGCCCGGTACTGCGCGTCGATCTCGTCCGCCCCGCCGGCGAGGGCCCCGACCCGGCGGGCGAGCCGCACGAACGTGCGCTCCACGCCCTCGCGCCAGCGGTAGGAGGTGAGCCAGTCCTCGGCCACGATCCGCGGCAGCACGGCGGCGAGGCGCGGCGGCAGCAGGGAGCGGTGGTCGAGGAGGACCCGGTAGGTGCGCGCCGCGAACTCCTCCAGGGGGACCTCGGAGTAGCGCGGGAAGTGGCGCGCGAGGAAGTGGTCGTAGGCGACGTCCACGATCACCCCCGCCACCCGGCGCGCGCGGATGCGGGCGCGGCTCCGCCGCCACACCGGGTGCCGGTCGGTGTAGGCGTCCACCCCGCGATGCATGCGGATGCCCGCCAGCAGCGGGGTGAAGGGGAGACGGTCGAGGCGGCCTTTGACAAAATCGCCCGCCAGGTTGCCGGCGACGAGCAGCGGCGCGCCGGCCGCGAGGTGGGCATGGGCGAGGTGGTTCATCGGGGCCGGGACCTGGACCGCGCGCCGCGGGCCGTCCGGGGGACGGGGAGACGGGAGCTCATGGATTTCGAAACGGCAAGACGCAACATGGTCGAACAGCAGGTGCGCACGTGGGAGGTGCTGGACCAGGCGGTGCTCGACCGCATCGGCGCGGTCCCGCGCGAGGCGTTCGCGCCGCAGGAGTACCGCCGGCTCGCCTATGCCGACGCCAGGATACCCCTCGGCGAGGGCGAAGTCATGATGCCGCCGCGCGAGGAGGCGCGCCTGCTGCAGGCGCTCGCCCTCGGCGCGCGCGACCACGTGCTGGAAGTCGGCACCGGCAGCGGCTACCTCGCGGCGCTCGCGGCGGGGCTCGCGCGGCGGGTGACGACGGTCGAGCTGTCCCCGGCGATCGGGGCGCAGGCGGCGCGCAACCTCGAGCCCTACGAGAACGTGGACGCGGTCGCGGGCGACGCGGTGCGGGGCTGGGAGGCCGAAGCGCCCTACGACGCCATCGCCGTCACCGGCTCGCTGCCGGTGCTCGACGACGCCTTCGCGCACCAGCTGAAACCCGGCGGACGGCTGTTCGTGGTGGTGGGCGAGGCGCCCGTCATGGAAGCCCGGCTCGTCACCCGCACCGGCGCGCGCGACTTCGCGGCGGAGAGCCTGTTCGAGACTGTCCTGCCGCCCCTCACCGGAGCCCGGCGTCCGAGCCGGTTCAAGCTATGAGGCACCACGCCATGACGCACGAGACGAACGAGCCGCCGCGCGCGCGTGCGGCGCCCTCCAACGCGGCGGTGTTCGCCGCCGCCCTCGCACTCGCCTTCGGCCTCGGCCTCGGCATCGTCCCCGGCG
>CAZSPS010000422.1:0-8222 GCA_964608875.1 uncultured Ectothiorhodospiraceae bacterium | reverse complement strand
CATCTGGAGCGGCGATCCGGGCCAGGCCAGGTCGAGCCGGGCGTCCACGGAGCCGCCCGCAAGCGCGCCGTCCTCGACCCCGGCGGCGGCGAGCAGCTTGGCCACGTCGTCGCTCTTCGCCTGCACCTCGATCCGGGTGATCGAGGTTCCGGCTCCGGCACCGGCTCCGGCACCGGTCCCGGCCGCGGCCGGAAGCCAGCTCCCGCTGCCGCGGATCTCGAGCCCCGGAGCGTCGGCGGCGAGCTTCGTGAACGCGAGCCCGCCGCCCGCTCGCTCGCCCACGGCTTCCACCCGTTCGAGGCCGGCCTCCCCGAGCCGCAGCGATTCGACGCGCGCGTGGAACGGCCACCACCGATGCGGCTCCGACGGGGCCTCCGGCTCCAGCGCTTCGAGCTCCGGCGGGGCGGCGGCGCGCGCCGGGTCCGGAGGCTCGGCGGGCAGCTCGGAGAGGTGCAGGCGCGCCAGGCGAAGCCGGACCGGTTCGGGCGCCTCCCGGCCGGAGGGGATGAGCAGCTCGCCGTCGACGTCCTCCCCTTCGAGCCCGATCCGGAACGCCCCCCCGTCCTCGCGCACCGCCCGCAGCCGCCGGAGCGCGCCGCCGTAGCCCGCGAGCTCGACGGCGGCGGTCTCGAGGTCGATGCGGCGCACGCGCTCCAGCCAGTCCGCGTCGTCCCCGTCCTGCCTCGAGAGCAGCGCCAGCCACGGCTCGACCTGCAGGCGGCCGGGGAGACGGCCCGAGACCTCGACATGCGAGGCGGCCGGGAGCCTCGGGGCCGCGCCGCCGCCCACGACCACCGCCCCGCGCGCGATGGGGGAGGCCGCGCGCGCCGGGTCGATCTCGAAGACCCCCCGCGCCGCGCGGCCGTAGTCCAGCTCCAGCCGCCATTCGTCCTCCCCGCGGGGGGCGATGAATGCGCGCAGCACGCGCGGCGTCCCGGCGGCCTTGTCGAACGGGGGCGGGAGGTCGAGGCTCGCGTACACGAGGTCGGTCTCCACCGTGAGCCCCGACCGGCTGGCGTATTCCGCGCGCCACGGGAGCCGGCCTTCCACCCGCGCGAGCCACGGCGCCGTCGCGGGCGGCTCGAGGCCCGCGAGGGCGTCCAGCGCGACCCCGAACCACTCGGCGTCGCCGTCCTCGCCCGCGAGCCGCACCCGCAGCCCTTGGCCGCGCTCGAAGGCGGCGTGGGCTTCGACCTCCGCTCCGAGCAGGCGCGCCGCGAGCGGGCCGCCGGTGAGACTCTCCGCGTCGAACCGGAGGACCCCGCGCACGTCCTCGAACATCGTGTCGCGGCCCGGGATCCCGACCCTCGCTCCCGCGAGCTCGACCGTGCCCGCGACCTCTATAGTCGGCGCCGGCTCGTCCCAGCCCTTGGCATAGGGGAGGTCCAGCTCCATCCGGGTGACGGCGGGCCCGTCCGCCCGCAGGTCGTCGGGGAGGCCGCGAGTCTGCTCGCCGAGGGGGCTCCGGCGCAGGAACGAGAGGAGGTCCCCGGCCGGGCCGCGGCCGGTGAGGGACGCCCGCATGCGGCCCCCCTGCAGGTCCGTCACGTCGGGGATGCGGATCGCGGCCCCCTCCAGCCGGGTGCCGAACACCGAACCGCTCGCGTCCAGGAACTCGAGCAGCGGACCCGCCGCGCGCACCTCCGCCCGCCCGCCGCGCGCGGCCGGCCAGCCCGGGGCCGGAGCGATCTCCACCCCGCGCACCGTCCCTCGCGCCGTGAACTCGCCGCCGCCGCCGGGGAAGGGGATGCGGGCGGGGTCGCCGCGCACCTCGAGCACGCCTTCGGCGAGCCGCCCGGCGCGCACCGCCCGCCGGTACCAGCGCGCGAACTCCGCCCCCCGCCGGTCGGGCAGCAGCCCGGCGAGGGCGCGGAGGTCCGCGTCGTCGAGACGGACGCGGGCATCGAGGAAGGGCGCCCCGCCGCCGCCGTTGCCGGCAGTGTCCGGGAGTGGGGCGCGGAGGCTGCCCTCGACCCGCGCCGCGACCTCGCCCGCCCGCACGTCGAGCCCTTCGGTGCGCACCGTCCAGGCGCCGCCGCCGCTGCCGTCGTCGCCGGCGCCCGCCCGCAGCTCGCCCCCGACCTCGAGGTCGAGCGGCGTGCTCCACCAGGCGGGGACGGCGACGCGCAGGCGCTCGTCCACGGGCCGGATCCGCCATTCGCCGCCGTCGTGCTCGACCCGCAGGTGGGCGTCCTCGAGCCGCGCCCCTCCCGCCGCCGCCCCGAACCCGGACAGCACCGCCTCGAGCCGGAAGTCGTCCGCGGCGCCGGAGGCCGCGATCTCCTCAATGCGCCCGCGCGGCGCCGTCCGGTCCAGGAGGGCGCGCAGCGGATGGCCGGAGGGAGGGGCGTTGCGCACCAGGCCCGCGAGGGCCGGGATCGGAACCCCTTGCGCGGATACCCGGGTCGAGCCGGCGACGCCCGTGGTCCAGCGGACGGCGAAGGGGCTCGGCGCCGCTCCGCCGCCGTCATCGTCCTCGCCGCCGCCCCCGCCGTTCGCCGTCGTCGCCGCTGGCCAGTACGCCTCGCCCTCCACCGCCCAGCCCGTTGCGCCGGGCGCAGCGAGGGCGGCGAAGTGCAGCCCGTCGAGCGGCAGCCCCGCCCCTCCAGGCGCCTCCGGTGCGCCGAGCACGAAGTCGATGTCCACCGACTCGATCCGGGAGCGCGCGATGCGCAGGTCGAGCCGGAAGCGCGCGCGGCCCGAGACCGCCTCCAGCAGCTCCCGCGGCTCCGAGGGCGGATCGAGTATCTGCACCAGGGTCCGCACCCCGCGCATCGGCAGCCCGTCGCCGGCGAGACGCGCCTCGATTACCGGGTCGTCGTCCGCAAGGCCGCGCACCGTCCCTTCGAGCGCGAGCGGCGGCAGGCCGGGGCCGGCCGCGAGCACGCCCCGCAGCGAGACCCCGGACTCCGACGCCTTGGCCTCCGCCGTCACCCCGAGGGTGGTGACGGTCCCGTCGCGCCCCCGGTGCCGCACCTCCCCGGAGCGCACCGCCAGCCGCTCCGCGCCGAGGCCGAGCAGCCGGCGCGGCACGGCGAGCGCAGGGTCGAGCGCGAGCGCGCCCGGCGGCCCGGCCTCGTCGCGGCGGCGGGTCACGAGCACCACCTCGTCGGCCTCGATGGCGGACAGCCTCGGCAGGCCCCACGGGGAGAAGCGCAGGGGCGCGCGGAAGCGTCCGACCTCGCTGCCCCGGGGGAGCCGGATCCCGGAGCCCTCCACCAGGACTTGCAGCCCCTCGAACGATACGGTCACGCGCTCGGTCGAGGTCTCCCCGGTCCGTAAGTCGCGGAGCTCCACCACCGCCCCCCTGGGGGTGCGCCGCAGATCGAGCGAGCCGATGGCGACGGGCTGCTCCGATACGCCGTTCGCGATCCACTCGGCCACGCGGCGCAAGTGCTCCGGGTGCGTGGCGAGCCAGGCCGCGGCCGAGGCCGCCAGGGCGAGCGCCGCGACGAGGATCAGGACGGCGGGCAGGACCCACCCCGCCTGCCGCGGCGGCCGGGAAGCCGGGGAGTGGAGAGGCGGCGGCGGCGGCCGGGAAGCGGGAGGGTTCACTTCGGACGTGCCGGCCCGCCGCCCGCGCGGGGGCGGCGGCGGGCGCGGGCGTTCAGCCGGCGAGCGCGCTCGCCAGGACCTCGGCCGGGTGCCAGGCGCGGCGTCCGGCGCCGTCCGCGATCTGGCGCCGGCAGCTCGTGCCGCCGGCCACGATGCGGGTATCGGCGCCCGCCCCGCGCACGGCCGGGAGGAGGGAGAGCTCCCCCATCCGCATCGAGTGCTCGAAGTGCTCGGCCTCGTGTCCGAAGGCGCCGGCCATGCCGCAGCAGCTCGACCGGACGGTCTCCACCTCGAGGCCGGGCAGCAGGGAGAGCGCGGCCTCGACCGCCGCCATCGCCCCGAAGGCCTTCTGGTGGCAGTGGCCGTGCAGCAGGGCGCGCGGCTCCGGCAGCGGGTCGAGCCGCAGGCGAAGCGCGCCCCGCTCGCGCTCGCGCGCGAGCCACTCCTCGAACAGCAGCGCGGCCTCGGCCACGCGCCGGCTCTCGGGGCCGGGGAGGAGGTCCGGGAGCTCGTCGCGGAACGACAGCAGGCACGACGGCTCGAGGCCCACCACGGGCGTCCCGCGCTCGGCGAAGGGGAGGAGGGCGGCGACGGTGCGCCGGGCCTCCTCGCGCGCCCGGTCCGCGAGGCCGGCGGTGAGGAAGGTGCGCCCGCAGCAAAGCGGCCGGCCGCCGCGCGCCTCGGCCGTGCGCACCGCGTATCCCGCCGCCCGCATCACCCGCACCGCCGCGCGCGGGACCTCGGGCTCGAACCAGCGGGTGAAGGTGTCGGCGAAGAGGACGACCTCGGGGCCGGCCGCGCCGCCGGCTGCGGCCCCGCCGCCCGGCCCGCCGCCGCCGAGCTCCGCCGCCGGCCGGAACGCGTCCCGTCGCCAGGGCGGCGGCGGACGGCGGGCGCTGAGACCGAGCCAACGCTCGCCGAGCCGCGCCAGGGCCGGCCGGCGCGCGGCCGCGTTGAGGAGCCCCGCGGCGCGGGTGGCGAACGGCGCGTACCGGGGCAGCCACGCGATGAGCCGCTCGCGCGCCGCGAGGCCGTGGCGGCGGCGGTAGTGGTACAGGAACTCGATCTTCATCCGCGCCATGTCCACCCCGGTCGGGCACTCGCGCCGGCAGCCCTTGCAGCTCACGCAGAGCTCGAGCGCCTCGGCCACCGCCTCGCCGGCGAGACCGTCGGCGCCGCCCGCCGCCGCTTCGCCCCCGCGCGCCGCCGCCGCGCCGTCCATCGCCTCCAGCTGCCCCGAGAGCGCGAGGCGCAGGGTGTTGGCGCGCCCGCGGGTCACGTGGCGCTCGTCGCCCGTCGCCCGGTACGAGGGGCACATCACCCCCGCGTCGCGCTTGCGGCACTCCCCGTTGTTGTTGCACATCTCGACCGCGCCCGCGAACCCGCCCCACTGCGACCAGTCGAGCGCGGTGTCGAGGGGCGGGGTGCGGTAGCCCGGCGGGTAGCGGAAGAGCGAGCGGTCGTCCATGCGCGGGGGGCGCACGATCTTGCCCGGGTTGAGCCGGCCGTGCGGGTCGAAGGCGTCCTTCACCTTCTCGAACGCCCGCACCGCCCCCGGCCCGAACATCGCCTCGTGGAACTCCGAGCGCACCAGCCCGTCGCCGTGCTCGCCGGAGTGCGACCCCCGGTACTCGCGCACGACGGCGAACGTCTCCTCGGCGATGGCCCGCATCTTGCGCACGTCCGCCTCGTGCTTGAGGTTCAGGATGGGGCGCACGTGCAGGCACCCCACCGAGGCGTGCGCGTACCAGGTGCCGGTGGTGCCGTGCCGCTCGAAGATGCCGTTCAGCCGGTCCGTGTAGTCCGGCAGGTCCTCGAGCCGCACCGCGCAGTCCTCGATGAAGGACACCGGCTTCCCTTCGCCCTTCATCGACATCATGATGTTGAGCCCCGCCTTGCGCACCTCCCAGATCGCGGCCTGGTCCTCGGGCCGGGTGGCCTCGGCGGCCGACCCGGGAAGGCCGAGCTCGCCCAGCAGCTCGGAGAGGGCGGCGAGCCGGCGGGGCGGCTCCGCCGGGTCCTCGCCCGCGAACTCGACCAGCAGCAGCGCGTCGGGCTCGCCCCGCACGAAGCGCTCCACGACCGGCCGGTACATGGCGATGCCGCGGGCGAGGTCGATCATCGTGCGGTCCACCAGCTCCACTGCGGCCGGGTTCAGCCGCACGATGTGTTGCACGGCCTCCATCGCCCGGCGGAACGTCGGGAAGTGGCAGACCGCGAGCGCCCGGCAGGGGGGGATGGGCTGGAGGTCGAGCTCCAGCCGGGTGAACAGCGCCAGCGTCCCCTCCGACCCCACCAGCAGGGAGGCGAGGTTGTGCCCGGCGGGGTCGACCGTGTCGAGGTTGTAGCCGCCCACCCGACGCAGCAGGTCCGGGAAGCCGCGGGCGAGGTCGCGGGCGTGGTCCGAGGCGATGCTCCGCACCCCGGCGGCGAGGCTGGCGATGGCCTCGGACGGCGCGCCGCCGCCGTTGCCCCGGCCGCCACCGCCGCCGCTGCGGTTGTCGCCGCCGCCCTCCGGCGCGCCCGGGTTGCCCGCCGTCCACCCGAAGCGGCCGGCCGTGCCGTCGGCCAGCAGGCCCTCGATCGCGTGCACGTTGTGGACCATGTTGCCGTAGCGGATCGAGCGCGCCCCGCAGCTGTTGTTGCCCGCCATGCCGCCCAGCGTCGCGCGGTCGGCGGTGGAGACGTCGACCGGGAAGAAGAGGCCGTGCGGACGCAGGCGCCGGTTCAAACGGTCGAGCACCAGCCCCGGCTGCACCGTGGCCCGGCGCGCCTCGAGGTCGAGCTCCAGGACCGCGTCGAGGTGCTTGCTGAAGTCCACCACCAGCGCCTCGCCCACCGTCTGCCCGCACTGCGAGGTGCCGCCCCCGCGAGGCAGCAGCGGCGCCCCGGCCTCGGCGGCGATGGCCACGATGCGCGCCACGTCCGCCTCGTTCGCGGGCACCGCCACCCCGATGGGCTCGACCTGGTAGAGGGAGGCGTCGGTGGCGTAGCGCCCGCGGCTCGCGGGGTCGAACAGCACCTCGCCCTCGATCTCGCGGGCGAGGCGGCGCGCGAGGGCGGGGTCGCCGCGCCGGGGGGGGCGCGGCCGGGGGTGTCCGGCCCTCGCGGGCCGTGGAAGATGGGGCTGACTGGCCATCGCGACGCCGAACGGGTGAGCGCCCGCCATCATACCGGAACGCCCGCGGGCGGCCCCCGCGTGGCGCGCGCGAGGACCTTGCGGAAGCGCAGGGAGAGCAGCACCACGGCGACCAGGCACCCGATGCCCACCGAGCCGATGAGCCCCGTGCTGCCGAGCTCGAGGCGCACCCCGAGCCACCACGCCGCCGGCGCCATCGCTCCCCAGAACGAGATCAGGAAGAGCCCGGTGGCGGGCCACACGTCGGCGAGCCCCCGCAGGCAGCCCGCCAGCACCACCTGCAGCGCGTCCAGCACCAGCAAGGCTCCCGCGAGCCGCAGGGCGGGCTCGGCGATGGCGAGCACCGCCGGGTCGCCGGTGTAGAGGCCCGCGAGGAAGGGCGCGAAGAACACGTAGCCGAGGCCGATGCACGCGTGCAGCACGGTCACGATCCGCACCGCGGCCCACGCCGCCCCGCGCGCCGCCTCGAAGTCCTCGCGCCCGCAGGCTTGGCCGACCCGCACGTTGGCGGCGGTGGCGAGCCCCAGGGCGGGCATGAAGGGCAGGGCGAAGAGGTTGAACACGATGCCGAAGGCGGCCACCTCGGTCTCGCCCGCCCAGCCCGCGAACACGGTGAGCGACGCGAAGGCCCCGGCCTCGAGCCCGTGCGAGGCGCCGATCGGGACGCCGAGGGCGAAGAGCCGGCGCGCGGCGCGGTGCGCCCCCCGGCGCTGCGGCGCGAGCAGCCGCGGGCGGCGCAGGCGCGCGCCCAGGCGGGCGCCGCCGATGGTCGCGTACACCCAACCCACGAGGGCGGCGGTGGTCACCCAGCGGGCGATGGAGGTGGCGGCGGCGGCGCCCTCCGCTCCCATGACGGGCGCCCCGAGATGGCCGTAGATGAGCATCCAGTTGAGCCCCACGTTGAGGGCGTTCGCGGTCAGCATGCAGACCATGCCGGGCACGGGCCGGCCGATGGCCTCGAGGAACATCGTGGTGGCCGCGAACAGCATCACGGCCGGCATCCCCCAGCCGAACATGGCCAGCACCTGCCCCCCTTCGAGCGCCAGGGAGGGGCTCTGCCCCATGGCCAGCAGCAGCCACTCGCCGGTGTGGAAGAGCCCGAGCAGGACCACCCCGACCAGCCACGCCTGCCGCCAGGCCGCGCGCAGGATGAAGCCCGTCTCGCGGCGCCGGCCCGCGCCCTCGGCCCGCGACGCCAGCACCGTCGTGCCCATGGTGAGCCCGACCCCGACCAGGAGCAGCGGGGTGTGGGGGGCGGCGGAGATGGCGAGCGCGGCCAGCTCGCGCGCCCCCGCCCAGCCCGTCATGGCGGTGTCCGCGGCGACGATGGTGAGGATCCCGAGCCGGCTCACCATGACCGGCGCGGCGAGGCGCATCGTGGCCCGCAGGTGCCGGCGAAGGCTCACGCCGCGTGCGTCCGCGCGGAAGCGCCCGCCGGGGCCGGGTGTGGCCGGCGGCGCGGGCTCGGGAGGGAGGCTCGGAGGGCGGCCGGGGGCGACCGCCGGCCCGCGGGGGAGTAACATGGAGG
>CAZSPS010000421.1:0-13406 GCA_964608875.1 uncultured Ectothiorhodospiraceae bacterium | reverse complement strand
CCGGTGGTGCGCCGGCGCGGGCGCACCGACGACGTGGTGTCGCTGGCGGTGAGCGGCCCCATGGACGCGGCCTCCTTGAAGGCCTACGCCGTGGCGCTCAAGACCAGGCTGCAGGCGCTGCCCGAGGTCTCCCTGGTCGAGATCGAGGGCTTCTCCGACCACCAGCTCCGGGTGCAGGCGTCCGCGCTCACGCTGCGCCAGTACGGGCTGAGCCTCGCCGACCTCGCGTCCGCCATCCGGCGCCAGAGCGTGGGCGCGCCGGCCGGCGTCGTCGAGACGCGCGAGCGCGACATCCTGCTGCGCTTCGACGACGAGCGCCGCGGGGTGCGCGAGCTCGAGGACCTGGTGGTGCTCGCGAGCGGCGGCGGCGGGGCCATCCGGCTCGGCGACATCGCGACGGTGAGCGACCGCTTCGAGCGCGACGAGGAGCGCATCGTGCTCGACGGGCGGCGCGCCGCGCGCCTCGCCGTCGCCAAGACCCGCGAGCAGGACGTCATCGTGGTGGTGGAGGCGGTCAAGCGCTTCGTGGAAGAAGAGCGCCTGCGCGCCCCGCCCGGGGTCACCCTGCTGCTCACCCGCGACGTGGCGTCGGTGGTCTCGGACCGGCTGCGGATGCTGGTGCGCAACGGGCTGCAGGGGCTCGTGCTGGTGTTCGCCACCATGCTCGCGTTCTTCCGGCTGCGCTTCGCGTTCTGGGTGGCGGCGGGGCTGCCGGTGTCGTTCCTCGCCGGCTTCTACCTGATGGGCCTCTTCGGGCTCTCGATCAACATGATCACCATGGTCGCGCTGCTGCTCGCCCTCGGGCTGCTGGTGGACGACGCCATCGTCATCGCCGAGAACGTGGCGGCGCGGGTCGAGCGCGGCCAGCGCGCGCTCGATGCGGCCATTGAGGGCACGCGCGAGGTCGCGCCCGGCATCGTCGCCTCCTTCCTCACCACTTGCGCCATCTTCGGGCCGCTGGCCTTCCTCTCCGGAGCGATCGGGAAGGTCCTCGAAGTGCTCCCCATGGTACTGATCGTGGTGCTCGCGGTGAGCCTCGCCGAGGCGTTCCTGATCCTGCCGCACCACCTCGCCCACGGGGCGCGGGGCAGCGCCGCGGGGGGCGCGGACGCCGCCGATGGCGCCGGCGGCGGGGGAGCCGCAGCCCGCCCGCCGTCCCGCTTCCGCGCGGCCTTCGAGCGCCGCATCGAATGGCTGCGCGACGACGCCGTCGGCCGGCTGGTCGACGCCGCCGTCCACTGGCGCTACCCGTTCGTCGGCGCCGTCGCCGCGCTGTTCCTGGTCTCGGCCGGGATGCTCCTCAGCGGGCGGCCGGGGTTCCAGGCCTTCCCCGACATCGACGGCGACGTGTTGCTGGCGCGGGTCCTGCTCGCGCAGGGCGCGCCGCTTCGCCGCACCGAGGCGGTCGTGGGCGAGGTCGTGGCCGCGCTCGGGCGCGTGGACGACGCGCTCTCGCCGCACGAGGCGGGCGGCGCGCCCCTCGTGCGCAACGTCACCGTGTACTACTCGCGCAACGTCGAGGCGGCGGAATCCGGCCCCCACGTCGCCACCGTGGTCGCGGACCTGCTCACCGCCGAGCGCCGGCGGGCGAGCATCGACGACATCGTCGCGCGCTGGCGCGAGGAGGCGGGCGCCATCCCGGACGTACTCGGCCTCACCTTCCGCGAACCGCAGATCGGACCGCACGGCCGCGCCATCGACATCCGTCTGCACGGGGAGGATCTGGAGGCGCTGACCAGCGCCGCGCACGAGCTCGCCGCGTGGCTCGAGCGCTACCGGGGGGTCGAGGACGTGCTGGCGGACCTTCGCCCCGGCAAGCCCGAGCGCCGCATCCGCCTGCGCCCGGACGCGCTCGCGCTCGGGGTCGACGCGGCGGGGGTGGCCGAACAGATCCGGGCCGCCTTCCTCGGCGCCACCGCCTACGAGGTGCAGGTCGGCCCCGAGGCGTTCGAGGTCGACGTGCGCCTCGCGCCGGGCGACCGCGACGGGCTCGACGACCTCGAGAACTTCCGCGTCGCCCTGCCGGGCGGCGCCCTGGTGCCGCTCGGGGCGCTCGCCACCGTCGAGCCGGGCCGGGGCTACGGGCGCATCCACCGCATCGACCGCCGGCGCACCGTCACCGTCCGGGGGGACGTGGACACGCAGGCGGCGAACGCCATCGCCATCGTCTCCGACACCGAACGCCGCTTCCTGCCCGGCCTCGCCGAGCGCTACCCGTCGATCGAGGCCTCCATCGAGGGCCACTCCTCCGAGGCGGGCGAGACCGGGGCGTCGCTCCACAACGCGTTCGCGTTCGGTCTGCTCGGCATCTTCCTGGTGCTGAGCTTCCAGTTCCGCGGCTACGTCGAGCCGCTGGTGGTGATGTCGGTGATCCCGCTCGCCATGATCGGCGTGGTGTGGGGCCACCTCGCCATGGGGCTCGAACTCTCCATGCCGAGCCTCATGGGCTTCGTGTCGCTCGCAGGCATCGTGGTCAACGACTCGATCCTGCTGGTGATATTCCTCAAGCGGCACGCGGGCGAGGGGCTCGCGGCGGCCGAGGCGGCCCGGCGCGCGAGCCGCGAGCGCTGCCGCGCAGTGCTGCTGACCTCGCTCACCACCATCGCCGGCCTCACCCCGCTCCTCTTCGAACGCTCGCTGCAGGCCCAGATCCTGGTCCCCCTCGTCACCAGCGTGGTGTTCGGCCTGCTGGCGACGACGGTGCTGGTGCTGTTCGTGGTGCCGGCGCTCTACGCCATCTTCGACGACTTCGGGCTGGCCAAGCCGCGCCATGCACGCCACCGCGCAGGACGTCGAACGCGCCCTCTCGGCCTTCGTGGACCCGTACCTCGGCGCCCCGCTCGGCAAGGCGGTGAAGTCCGCCGCCGTCGAGGGCGGCCGGGTGCGCGCCGCCGTCACCCTCGGCTTCCCGGCCGCGGGCTACGCGGCGGAGCTCGAAGCGGCCCTGCGCGCCGAAGCGCTCGCCCTCGACGGCATCGAGGACGCCGCGTTCGACATCGGCTGGCAGATCGCCGCGCACGCGGTGCAGAAGAACGTCGAGCCGCTCGACGGCATCAAGAACGTCGTCGCCATCGCCTCCGGCAAGGGCGGGGTCGGGAAGTCCACGGTGGCCGCCAACCTCGCCCTCGCGCTCGCGGCCGAGGGCGCGTCGGTCGGGCTGCTCGACGCGGACATCTACGGCCCGAGCCAGCCCCGCATGCTCGGCATCTCCGAGCGCCCGGAGTCGCCGGACCAGCGCACCATCGACCCCATGACGGGGCACGGCATCCAGTCCATGTCCATCGGCTACCTCATCGAGGAGGACACGCCGACGATCTGGCGCGGGCCGATGGTGACCCAGGCCCTGGAGCAGCTCCTGCGCGACACCAACTGGCGGGCGGTGGACTACCTCGTCATCGACCTGCCGCCCGGCACCGGCGACATCCAGCTCACGCTCGCCCAGCGCATCCCGGTGAGCGGGGCGATCATCGTCACCACCCCCCAGGACGTGGCCTTGGGCGACGCGCGCAAGGGCCTTCGGATGTTCGAGCGGGTCGGGGTGCCGGTGCTCGGCATCGTCGAGAACATGAGCGTCTACGTGTGCCCCGGCTGCGGGCGTGAGGAGGCGATCTTCGGCGAGGGCGGCGGCGAGCGCATGGCGGCCGAGTACGGGGCGGCCTTCCTCGGCCGCCTGCCCCTCGCGCGCGAGATCCGGGCCGACGCCGACGCGGGCCGGCCGACCGTGGCGCGCGACCCGGACGGGGCGCTCGCCCGCGGCTTCCGGGAGACCGCCCGCCGGGCCGCGGCGCGGCTCTCGCTGAACCCCCGCAACTGGTCGCAGGCGTTCGGCCGGGTCGAAGTCGGAGCGGGCTGAGGTGGCCGTCAAGCCGGACCGTTGGATCCGCCGCATGGCGCGCGAGCACGGCCTCATCGAGCCGTTCGAGCCGGACCAGGTGCGGGAGGTCGAGGGCCGCCCCGTCATCTCCTGGGGCACCTCGAGCTACGGCTACGACGTGCGTTGCGCCAACGAGTTCAAGATCTTCACCAACATCAACTCGGCGGTGGTGGACCCGAAGGACTTCGCCGCCTCGAGCTTCGTGGACATGGAGGCGGACGTGTGCATCGTCCCCCCCAACTCGTTCGCGCTCGCCCGCACCGTGGAGTACTTCCGCATCCCGCGCGACGTGCTCACCATCTGCCTCGGCAAGTCCACCTACGCGCGCTGCGGCATCATCGTCAACGTGACCCCCCTGGAGCCGGAGTGGGAGGGGCACGTGACGCTGGAGTTCTCCAACACGACGCCGCTGCCGGCCCGCGTCTACGCCAACGAGGGGGTGGCGCAGGTGGTGTTCCTGCAGTCGGACGAGGTCTGCGAGACCTCGTACCGGGACCGCGGAGGGAAGTACCAGGGGCAGCGCGGGGTCACCCTGCCGCGGACGTGAGCGGGGGCCCCGCGCGCGGCGGCGGCCGGGCGGCGGCGGGCGGCGCGCCGGCGCCGCCGCACCCTGCGCCGGACGCGGTGGGCCTCGCGCCCGCCGGCCTCGCGCGCCGCTTCGCGGCCATCGTCTACGACTCGCTGCTGATCGCCGCCATCCTGTACGCGGCGGCCATCCCCGCGGTCTGGCTCCACGGCGGCGCGGTGCCGCCCGGCCTGCCCTGGTTCCAGGCCTGGCTGGCGTTCGCCGCGTGGCTCTACCTGGCGGCGAGCTGGACCCGCGGCGGCCAGACGCTCGGCATGCGGGCCTGGCGCTGCCGGCTGGTCACGGCCGCGGGCGGCCCCGTCGGCTGGGGCCGGGCGGCGGTGCGCTTCGCCGCCGCCGCGGTGTCGTGGGCCTGTCTCGGGCTCGGCTTCTGGTGGGCGCTGGCGGACCGCGAGCGGCGCACCTGGCACGACCGCTGGAGCGGCACCCGCATCGTCCTCCTGCCGCGCTGACCGCCCGGCGCGCGGACGCCCGCCGTCAGGACGCGGCGGCGGGGGGCAGGAAGCCCACCCGGCCCAGGAGCTGCCGGGTCGGGGGGCTGACGGCGAGGGCCGCCAAGTCCTCCGGACGCGCCCACCGCGCCTCCGCCGCATCGTCGCGTCCGTGCGGCTCGCCCGCCACGTACTCGGCGGCGAGGTCCACGATCACGTAGTGGTAGAGGATGCGCCCCTCGCGGTCGCGGACCACCGAGTCGAACGACCACACGGGCTCGCCGGCCCGGACCTCGACTCCCGTCTCCTCCAGCACCTCGCGCTCGGCCGCCGCCGCGAGCGACTCCCCGAGCTCCACGCGACCGCCCGGCACCGCCCACGTATCGGCGCTCGGCGCGCGCCCGCGGCGCACCAGGAGCACCGCCCCGGCGTGCACGACCAGGACGCCGACGGCGGGGACGGGAGCGCTCGGGTAGCGGCGGGTGCTCAACCCGCCGCCCGCAGCCGCTCGGCCTGCTCGCGCAGCCGGGCGAGCGCCTCGGCGAGCTCGGCCGCGCGCGCGCGCTGCTTCTCGACCACGGGCGGCGGCGCGTGCGACACGAAGGCCTCGTTGCCGAGCTTGTCCTCGGTGCGCTCGAGGTCGCGGGCATGCTTCTCGATCTCGCGTTCGAGACGCGCGCGCTCGGCCGCGAGGTCCACCGCGTCCTCGAACGGCAGCAGGATCTTGAGCTCGCCGGCGAAGGCCGCCGCGCCGGGCGGGGGCGCCGCCTCGGGGTCGAGCCACTCGATCCGGTCGAGGCGCGCCAGCGCGGCCAGGAGGCCGCGGTGCGCCTCCACCCGCTCCGCGTCGAGGGGGCCGGCGCCGCCCTGCAAGCGCACCGACACCCGCCGTCCCGGCGCGAGGTTCAGCTCTCCCCGCACGCGCCGCACCGCGAGCACGAACGTCTTGATCCACTCGACCTCGGCCTCCGCCTCGGGGTCCGCCTGGTCCGGCTCGGGCCAGGGCTGGAGCATGACCGTGTCGCCCGCGCGCCCGGCGGCGGGCGCCACCTGCCGCCACAGCGCTTCGGTGACGAACGGCATCACCGGATGCAGGAACCGGAGCAGCGTCTCGAAGACCTCCGCCAGGGTGCGGCGGGTGGCGAGCCGCGCCGCGGCCGGGGCGTGCGAGCCGTCCGCCAGCACCGGCTTGGTGAGCTCGAGGTACCAGTCGCAGAACTCGTTCCACACGAACTCGTAGAGCGCGTTCGCGACGTAGTCGAAGCGGTAGCCCTCGAAGCCGCCGCGCAGCTCCGCCGCGAGGGCCGCGAGCCGCGAGCGGATCCAGCGGTCGGCGACCGTGGGCTCGCCGTGCGCGCCGGCGGCGGCGCCGTTGCCGCCGTCGCCGGCCCCGGCCCCGTCCTCCACGCTGCGCAGCACGTAGCGGGCCGCGTTCCAGAGCTTGTTGCAGAAGTTGCGGTTGCCCTCGATGCGGCCCAGCTCGAAGCGGATGTTGCGCCCGGAGGTGGCGAGCGAGCAGAACGTGAAGCGCAGCGCATCCGTGCCGTAGGCCGGGATGCCGTCCGGGAACTGGCGCCGGGTCGCGGCCTCGATGCGCGGCGCGTCGGCCGGGCGCAGCAGGTCCGAGGTGCGCTTGGCCACGAGCGACTCGAGGTCGATGCCGTCGATGAGGTCGAGCGGGTCGAGGATGTTGCCCTTCGACTTCGACATCTTCTCGCCGTCCGCGTCCAGCACCAGGCCGTGCACGTACACGCGCTCGAAGGGGACCCGCCCCATCAGCTCGAGCCCCATCATCATCATCCGCGCCACCCAGAAGAAGATGATGTCGTGGCCGGTGACGAGCACGCTGGTCGGATAGAACGCGGCGAGCCGTGCGGTCTCGCGCGGCCAGCCGAGCGTGGAGAACGGCCACAGGGCGGACGAGAACCAGGTGTCGAGCACGTCCGGGTCGCGCTCGAGGGCCGTCTCCGGCCCGAGGCCGTGGCGCGCGCGCGCGTCGGCTTCGCTCCGCCCCACGAAGACGTTGCCCTGGGCGTCGTACCAGGCCGGGATGCGGTGCCCCCACCAGAGCTGGCGGCTGATGCACCAGTCCTGGATGTCCCGCATCCACCCGTAGTAGACCTTGGTCCAGGTCTCGGGCACGAAGCGCACGGCCCCGCTCTCCACCGCCCGGATGGCGGGCTCGGCGAGCGGGGCGGCGCGCACGAACCACTGCTCGGTGAGCCGCGGCTCCACGACGGCCCCGCTGCGCTCGCCGCGCGGCACGGCGTGGCGGTGGTCTTCGACCCGCACCAGCAGCCCGGCGGCGGCGAGGTCCTCCACCACCCGCTCGCGGGCGGCGAAGCGGTCGAGCCCCCGGTAGGCGGCGGGCGCGTTGTCGTTCACGGCGGCGGTGTCGGTGAAGACGTCGATGAAGGGCAGGCCGTGGCGCCGGCCCACCTCGTAGTCGTTGAAGTCGTGGGCGGGGGTGATCTTGAGGCAGCCGGTGCCGAAGTCGGGCGCCACGGACTCGTCCGCCACCACCGGGATGGCGCGCCCGCAAAGCGGCAGCTCGACCTCGCGGCCGACGAGGGCGGAGTAGCGCGCGTCGTCCGGGTGGACCGCGACCGCGGTGTCGCCCAGCAGGGTCTCCGGGCGGGTGGTGGCGACCGTCACGTCCGGGGGGCCGCCGGGCGGCGGGTCGCGCAGGGGGTAGCGGATGTGCCACAGGCGCCCGTCTTCCTCCTCCGACCTCACCTCCAGGTCCGAGACCGCAGTGCGCATCACCGGGTCCCAGTTGACGAGCCGCCGGCCCCGGTACACGAGCCCCTTGTCGTAGAGGTGGACGAAGGTCTCCAGCACCGCCTCGCTGAGCCCCTCGTCCAGCGTGAAGCGCTCCGTCTCCCAGTCGAGCGACGCGCCGAGCCGGCGCAGCTGGCGGCGGATGGTGCCGCCCGAATGCCGGGTCCACTCCCACACCCGCTCCACGAACGCCTCGCGCCCGAGCTCGCGCCGGCTCTCCCCGGCGGCTTCGAGCTGGCGCTCCACCACCGCCTGGGTGGCGATCCCGGCGTGGTCGGTGCCCGCCTGCCACAGGGTGTCGCAGCCCCGCATGCGGTGGTAGCGCACGAGGGCGTCCATGATCGTGTCCTGGAACGCGTGCCCCATGTGCAGGGTGCCGGTCACGTTCGGGGGCGGGATCACGATGCAGTACGGCTCTCCCTCGCCGCGCGGCGCGAACCAGCCGCGCTCCTCCCACTCGGCGTACACGCTGCCTTCGATGCGGCGCGGGTCGTAGGTCGTTTCCATGGACGGCGGGGCGGCGGCGAGCGGGGCTCAGTCGCGCGAACGGCCTCCCATGCGGGCCAGCTCTTCGACAATCTCGGGCAGCATCAGCTCGACGTGCCGGCGCACCTTGTCGGCGGCGTCCGCCGCCGCCCGCGCCAGGGCCTCTTCGGTCCCGGCCTGCACGATGACGTCGATCTCGTTCGCGAGGCGCTCGACGAGATGCCGGTACACGACGGGGTCGAGCGGCGGCGGCGGGACGTCGCCGTAGCGCTCGCCGCCGGAACCCGCCCCCGCGCCGAGCCGCACCTCGGAGAGGCGGGGGGCGGGGGGCGGCTCTTCGAGGACGAAGGGCGCGCTCCCGGCGCCCCCCGGCCCGGGGGCGTCCACCGGCGCGAGTCCCGGGAACGGGAGCGGAGGGGGCGGCGGGGCTGGAGCCTCGTCCGCGTGCGCTTCCGCGATCCCGGCGGCGGGCTTCACCACCTGGTCGAGCAAGGGCAGGGAGTCCGGGTGCGGCGGCTTGCGCACGCCGCCCGGGCGCGCGCGCTCCGCTCCCGCCGCCGCTTCCCTCCCGGTGGCGGGCGCGGCGGGCGCCGGGGGCACGGCGGAGACCGGTGCGGCGGGCGCGGTGGACACCGGCGCGGCAACCGGGGCGGGGGATGCGGCGGACGCGGCGGCGGCGTCCGGCGCACCGCGCTCGTCGAGCATCCATTCGAGGGTGGTGAGGGCGTCGTGAAGCCGCGCCATGGTGTCGTCGGCGTCCGGAGACGGCATCGCCCCGGAGGGCCGGCGCTCGGTCTTCATCGGTCCGAGGGGATCGCGCGCCATCGGCCTACATCCGGTGCGTCTGCAACTCGCAGCCGCGGTCCCGGTAGACGCGGAACCGCTCGCGGCCCGCGGCCCGCGAAGGCTCCGCGCCGTCCACGATCTCCGCGACGCGGGCGAAGCGCTCGAAGCCGTCCGGGACCTCGGAGCGCAGGTTGACGAGGACCCCGTCCGCGCGCGCGGGCGGCGCGCCGCAGCCCAGGGTCACCGCCGCGCCCCGGTCGAAGGCGCCGCCGCCGCCCTCTTCCGGCTCCGGCGCAGCGCCGGGGGCCTCGCCGTCCACGACCCGGTGGGGCAGGAAGCTCGCGTCGCTCCAGGTCCAGAGCAGCTCGTCCAGCTGTTGGACCTCCTGCGGCGACCCGGCGTGCACGTGCACCCGGTGGCCGCGGCGCCACACCTGCTCCACGAACTTGCAAGCGAACCGCTCCCGCGACCCCGCGGCGGACGGCTCGAGCAGGTAGAAGTCGACGCGCGGTGCGGCCAACGGCGTGCTCCCCGGCTCCCTCTCGCCCTAGTCGGCGGCGGCGGCCGTGCGGTCCAGCAGGTACTGGACCAGCAGGGGCACCGGCCGGCCGGTCGCGCCCTTGCCGCGGCCGCTCTTCCAGGCCGTGCCGGCGATGTCGAGGTGGGCCCAGCGCTGCCCGCGCGCGAAGCGCGAGAGGAAGCTCGCGGCGGTGATCGAGCCCGCGGGCCGGCCGCCGACGTTCGCCACGTCCGCGAACTCGCTCTTCAGCAGCTCGCCGTACTCCGGCCACACCGGCAGCTCCCAGCAGCGGTCGCCCGAGCGCAGCCCGGCCTCCAGCAGGGCCGCGCCCAGCTCGGGGGTGTTCGTGAAGAGGCCGCTCGCGGTGTGGCCGAGCGCGACGATGCAAGCGCCGGTGAGGGTCGCGATGTCGATGATCGTATCCGGCTCGAAGCGCTGCGCGTAAGTCAACGCATCGCACAGGATGAGCCGGCCCTCGGCGTCGGTGTTGAGGATCTCGACGGTCGTGCCCGACAGCGAGGTCACGATGTCGCCCGGCTTCAGCGCATCGCCGTCGGGCAGGTTCTCCACCGCCGGCACGAGGCCCACCAGGTTCACCGGCAGCGCCAGCTCGGCCGCCGCCCGCACGGTCCCCAAGACACTCGCCGCGCCGCACATGTCGAACTTCATCTCGTCCATCGCGGCGGCGGGCTTGATGGAGATGCCGCCCGAGTCGAAGGTCACCCCCTTGCCGACCAGCGCCACCGGCGCCTCGCCCTCGGCCGCGCCCCGGTAGCGCAGCACGATGAGCTTCGGCGGCTGCCGGCTGCCGCGCGCGACCGCCAGCAGGGCGTTCATGCCGAGCTTGGCCATCTCGGCCTCTTCCAGCACCTCGGCCGTCACCTGCGGGCGGGAGGCCGCCAGCTCGAGCGCGCACTCGGCGAGATGGGAGGGGGTGCAGACGTTGCCGGGGCGGTTGCCGAGGTCGCGGGCGAGACGCTTGCCGGCGTCGACCGCCGCCGCCTCGGCGACGGCGCGGCGCGCCGCCGCGAGCCCGCCCGGAGCGTCGATCTCGACCCGCTCCAGACGCGGCGCCGGAGGCGCGTCGTCGTCCTTCGCCTTCGACTTGAACTCGCGGAAGCGGTACGCCGCATCGGCGTGGGCCTCGGCCACCCGGCGGACCTTCCACGCCTCGTCGCGGCCCTCGACCTCCGCGCCTGCGAGGAAGTCCGCCGCACGGCGCGCGCCGGTGGCGGCGAGCGCCTTGGCCGCGCCGACCACGGCCCGGCGGAAGTCGCGCTCCGAGACGCTCCCCTCGCCCCGCCCCAGGCGCACCAGCAGGAGCCGGGTGGCGGCGAGGCCGGACGGCCGGTGCACGAGCACCGACGCCCCGGCCTGCGGGCCGAGGTCGCCGTCGGCGAGCACCCGGCGCACCGCGCCCTGCGAAGCTTCGTCGGCCAGGCGCGCGGCCCCGGTCAGCCGGCGGCCCCGGTACACTCCCAGCACCAGGCAGCCGCTGCGCTTGGTGCGCGGGTCCGGGCGCGCGGCGGAGAGTTCGACCATGCTCAGCTCCCGTGGGCTGCGGAAGACCGGCGCCGGCGCGCACGCACGGGCCCGGAGGGAAAGGCGAAGCAGAGTAGCATCATGGGATTGGGGATTCTATCTCGCGCCGCAAGTGAAGTCCCGACCCGCCTCCGCGGCGCCGCCGGGCGCGCGCGAGGGCCGGAGGCGCCGCCCGCATGATCCTTCGCCGCTACCTGGTACGCGAGACGCTCGCCGCGTTCGCGGCGGTGCTCGCCACCTTGATGCTGGTGGTGGTCGCCAACCGCTTCGCGCACTTCCTCGCCGCCGCCGCAGCCGGGCGCATGGACCACGGCTTCATCCTCGAGCTCCTGGCCCTGAAGAGCGCCGACGCCCTCACTCCCCTGCTGCCCGCCGCCGTGTTCGCGGCGCTCCTGCTCTCCCTCGGGCGGCTCGCGCGCGACGGCGAGCTGGTCGCCATGGCCGCGGGCGGGATCGGGCGGGGTGGCCTCGCGCGCATGGTGCTGGCCGTCGGGCTCGGAGCCGCCGTCGCGGCCGGCGCGCTCTCGCTCGCCGCCGCCCCGCTCGTGAACGAGCGCTACGAGGCGTTGCGCACGCGCGCGCACGACTCGGCGGACCTCGCGAACGTCGTGGCCGGGCGCTTCACCCGCTTCGGCCGCGGCGAGTCGGTGTTCTACAGCGAGCGCATCGCGGGCGAACGGCGCACGATGGAGGAAGTGTTCATGCACGCCACGTCCCCCGACGGGCGCGAGGAGCTGGTGCGCGCCGCGCACGCGTTCTACCGCACCGGACCCGGCGGGCGCTTCGTGGTGCTGGAGGACGGCCGGCGCTACCAGGGCGCGCCGGGGGGCGCGGACTGGTCGATCACCCGCTTCGCGCGCTACACGGTGCGGGTGCGCGAGGACGAGGCGCGCGCGCGCGCCGGCGGGATGGACTCCATGCCCACCGCCCGCCTCTGGCAGGCGCGCGGCGCCAGCGCCGCCGCCGCGGCGGAGCTCCAGTGGCGCCTCTCGCAGCCGGTGCTGACCCTGGTGCTGGCCGCCCTCGCCCTCGGGTTCTCGCTGCCGGGACCGGACGGCGGGCGGCGGCGGGACCGGTTCGAGCGCCTGCTGCTCGCCGTGCTCGCCTACCTCGCCTACCTCGGCCTCGTCGTCTCCGCCACCGCCGGGGTCGAATCGGGCATCCTCCCGGCGGCCGTCGGGGTCTGGCCCGTGCACGCCGCCTTCGCCGTCGCCGCGGCCCTCCTCCTCATCCGCCCGCGCGCGGGCCGGAGGCGCCGTGACGCTTGACCTCTACATCGCCCGGCACGTCCTCGCCGGGGTGCTGGCCGTGTTCTGCCTGCTCGCCTCGCTGTTCTTCATCGGCGACCTCATCGACGGCCTGGACGACCTCGGCCGCGGCGACTACGGGCTCCTCGCCGCCCTCGAGTTCGTGACGCTGCGGACTCCGGGGCGGATGCACGAGCTGCTGCCCGCCGCCGCCCTCATCGGCGGTCTCCTCGGCCTCGGCTGGCTCGAACGCGGCGGCGAGCTGACCGCCATGCGCGCGGCGGGTGCGTCCGTCGCCCGCCTCACCCGCGCGGCGATGCAGGCGGGCGCGCTCATCGTCGCCGCGGCCGTGGTGCTCGGCGAGTGGATCGCCCCGCCGGCCGAGCGCATCGCCTACGAGTGGCGCAACGCGGCGCTGGTGCAGCAGGTGGGGCTGCGGAGCGGCGCCGGATTCTGGGGGCGGGACGGCCTGCGCTTCTTCCACCTGGGAGAGGTGCTGCCGGACGGACGCCTGCGGGACGTGCGGGTCTTCGAGTTCACCGCCGAGGGAGCGCTCGCCCTCACCCTGCGGGCGCGCCGGGCCGCCCCCGCCGCCGGGGACGAGGGAGGGGAGGAAGCGGGAGGGAGCGGCGGCGGCCGGCGGGGCAAGGAGTGGCGGTTCGAGGAGGTCGAGGTCAGCCGTTTCGCAGACGATGCGTCGCGGCCGGTCGCGGTGGAGCGGCTCGAGGCCATGCCCTGGCGGCTGCCGGCCGGCACCGGCCGGCTCGACGCCTTCGCCGTGCGCCCGCGCTCGCTGTCCACCCCGGAGCTCCTGGCCTACATGGACCACCTGCGCGAGAACGGCCTGCGCACGGTGCACTACGAGGTGGCGCTGTGGAGCCGGACGATGGCGCCGGCGGCGGCGGCGGCGATGCTGTTCGCGGCCGTCGTGCTGGTGCTGGGGCCGCTCCGCCATGCGTCCCTGGGGCTTCGCACCATGGCCGGGATCGGCGCCGGCATCGGCTTCCACATCGTGCAGAAGGTGGCCGTCCAGAGCTCCATGGTCCACGACTGGCCGGTCGCGGCGGCGGCCGTGGCGCCCGTGGCCGCCCTCGCCGCACTCGGCTGGTGGTGGCTGCGGCGCACCGCCGCCTAGCGCCCCGCGCCCGCACGC
>CAZSPS010000420.1:0-9140 GCA_964608875.1 uncultured Ectothiorhodospiraceae bacterium | reverse complement strand
GTCTTGCCATGGTCCACGTGGCCGATCGTGCCCACGTTCACGTGCGGCTTCGTCCGCTCGAATTTCGCCTTCGCCACTTGCCTGCCTCGTGTCGAGTCGGTGTCGCCACCGAGTGAATGACCCTCGCCCGCTCCGACGGGCGCCGATGGATGGTGCCCACAACTGGACTTGAACCAGTGACCTCTCCCTTACCAAGGGAGTGCTCTACCGTGCTGAGCTATGTGGGCGGACTGCCCTCCCCGCCCGTCCCCGCGCCTGGAGCGGGTGATGGGAATCGAACCCACGTCATCAGCTTGGAAGGCTGAGGTTCTACCATTGAACTACACCCGCTGGCCTGTCCGGGACCCCCCGGCTCGCGGGCCGGGAGCCGGCCGCCTCGGACGCCCGCCACCGCATGGTGGTGGGGGGAGGATTCGAACCTCCGAAGGCTGAGCCGTCAGATTTACAGTCTGATCCCTTTGACCACTCGGGAACCCCACCGGCGACGGAGCCGGACATTTTCGCGCCGCCCGCCGGCAATGTCAACGGCCAATTGACATTAATTCGCGGCGGCGCGCGCCGGGCCGGATCGGGGCGGGCGGGCAGGTATGCCGCAGGCCGCGGGGCGCGTGCGTTCAGGCGCGCAGGGTCTCGCCGCTGCAGGCGTCGCGGAGCGCGCTCGGGCGGGGGTGGCCGCCGACCGCGCCCGGCACCACCAGATCGACCCGGCGGCCGAGCCGCAGCCGGGCGTCGAGGGCGGTGCGCGCGGGCGGCGCCGACGGCGCGTTGGCGCTGGTGGAGACGAGCGCCCCGCCGAACCCGCGGCACAGCGCCGCGGCCACCGGATGGGCGGTCACCCGCACCGCCACCCGCGCGCCGGGTCCGGCGCCGGGGCGCGCGCCGGTGATGGCGCCCGGCACCCCGGCGCGCGCGGGCACCAGCCAGGTCACGGGCGGCGCCTCGGGCCGGGGCGCGGCGCCGAAGCGCCGCTCCACCCAGGCCATCCAGTCCGGGTGCACGAAGGGTTCGAGGTGGGCGGGGGCGGCGCCGATCAGGATGAGCCCGCGCACGGGCGCGCGGCGCTTGATCGCCAGCACCCGCTCGAGCGCCGCGCGGCGCCGGGGGTCGCACCCGATGCCGTACACCGCCTCCGTCGGATAGGCGACGACCCCGCCCGCGCGCAGCACCCGCACCGCCTGCCGGCGGCGAAGGCTCACCCGCCGGCGAGACGGCTGTTGTCGGCGGCCACCGCCTCGCGCGCCGCGGCCCGCTCGGCCTCGAGCGCCTCGGTGAGCCGGGCGTCTCCCACGGCCAGGATCTGGGCCGCGAGCCAGGCCGCGTTGCGCGCCCCCGCCTTGCCGATGGCCACCGTCGCCACCGGAATGCCGCCCGGCATCTGCACCGTCGAGAGCAGGGCGTCGAGGCCGCTCAGGGGGCCGGCCTCCATCGGCACCCCGATGACCGGGCGCGTGGTCTCCGCCGCCACCGCCCCCGCCAGGTGGGCGGCGAGACCCGCCGCCGCGATGAACACGGCGCACCCGCGCGAGGCGGCGTCGTTCACGTAGGTCCTGGTCGCCTCCGGGGTGCGGTGGGCGGAGGTGATCCGGACCTCGTGCGCGACCCCCAGACGCTCGAGCACCTCGACGGTGGCCTGCATGGTCGGGAGGTCGGAGCCCGACCCCATGAGCACGGCTACGAAACGCTCCTCCTTCATCGCTTCCTCTCTCTCTTTCTTTCCGATCAGGTCCGGCGCCGGTCTAGCCGGCGTCCGGCAGGGCCGGCGCCGCCGCCTCTTCGAACGGCGCCCGGAACCCGCATTCGCGCTGCGGGCACACCTTCTCCTCGCCGCGGCGGCGCGTCGTCTTGTGCGTGAGGATCGGCCACCCGCAGCTCGGGCACGGCTCGTCGATGGGCTCGTCCCACGTCGAGTACTTGCACTTCGGGTAGCGGGAGCAGGAGAAGAAGGGGTTGCCGCGCCGCGAGCGCATGCCGCGCATCGTGCCCTCGCCGCACTCGGGGCAGGCGATGCCGGTGTCGCGCGGCTTCTCGAGCGGCTCGGTGTGGCGGCACTCGGGATAGCGGCTGCACCCGGCGAACTTGCCGTTGCGCCCGCTCTTGACCACGAGGTCCGCCCCGCACTCGGGGCAGGTGCGGCCCTCCAGGGCCTTGGCCTGCTCCGCCTCGCCGCCGGCGCCGCCGTCGCCGTCGTCCGCGTCGTCCGCGCGCGGGAGGTTGCGCGCGTAGCGGCATTCGGGGAAGCCGGTGCAGCTGATGAAGTTGCCGTTGCGCCCGAGCCGGATCGCGAGCTGGCGCCCGCACTCCGGGCACTGCTCGTCGATCGGCTGCTGGGTGGCCTGCGCGCGCGTGACCGTCTCCTGCTTGTGCCGCACCTGGCCCTCGAAGTCGCGCCAGAACTCGTCCAGCACCGGCACCCACTCCTTGGCGCCGTCGGAGATCGCGTCGAGATCGTCCTCCAGGCTCGCGGTGAAGCCGTAGTCCACGTAGCGCCCGAAGTGCTCGGTGAGGAAGCGGCTCACCACCCGCCCCACGTCCGTGGGGTGGAAGCGGCGCTTGCGCAGCTCCACGTACTCGCGCCGCTGCAGCTTGGAGATGATGTCGGCGTAGGTGGACGGGCGGCCGATGCCGCACTTCTCGAGCTCGCGCACCAGCGTCGCCTCGGTGTAGCGGGGCGGCGGCCGGGTGAAGTGCTGCTCCGCCCGCACCCCGGACACCGTCACCACCTGCCCCTCGGCGAGCGGCGGCAGCCGCACCTGGGCGGCGGCGCGGCCCTCGCCGTCCCCGCCGCCGGCCCGCTCCGCCTCGTCGTCCCCGGCGCCGGCGGCTGCGGCCCCGCGCGCGGGCTTGCGACCAGGCTCCGCCCCGCCGTCCTCGTACACCGCGAGGTACCCCGGCGAGGCCACGGTGGAGCCCGTGGCCCGGAACACGTTGCCCTCGCCGCAGCCGAGGTCCACGGTCACGTCGTCCATCACCGCGGGCTTCATCTGGCTCGCCATCGCGCGCCGCCAGATGAGCTCGTAGAGCCGCAGCTGGTCGCCGTCGAGCATGCGCGCGAGCGATTCCGGGCCGCGCTCGGGCGAGGTCGGCCGCACCGCCTCGTGCGCCTCCTGCGCGTTGCGGGTGCGGGTGCGGTGCCGGGGCGGGGTGGCCGGCACCTCGTCCGCGCCGAAGCGCTCGGCGATGACCGCGCGCAGGGCGGCCACCGCCTCGGCCGCGAGGTTCACCGAGTCGGTGCGCATGTAGGTGATGAGCCCTTCGCCGCCCACCCCTTCGTAGAGTTGCTGGGCCACCCGCATGGTCCGGGTGACGCTGAACCCGAGCCGGTTCGACGCCTCCTGCTGCAGGGTCGCGGTGGTGAACGGCGCGGGCGGGTTGCGGCGGCGCTTCTTCTTCGCGACCGACAGCACCGGCAGCCCGCTCGCGGCCTG
Organism: uncultured Ectothiorhodospiraceae bacterium; assembly: GCA_964608875.1. Lineage (GTDB taxonomy): Bacteria > Pseudomonadota > Gammaproteobacteria > HK1 > HK1 > JAJDXW01. The sequence continues at coordinate 5,715 of CAZSPS010000420.1, read as the reverse complement.
CAGCTTCAGGTTCGCCTGGGCCGCGAACGCCTCGGCCTCGCCGGTGAACGTGAACTGCTCCACCTTCTCCCCCCGGTACTGCGCGAGGCGGGCCGAGAAGGGAGGCGGACCCGGCGCGTCGGCGAGCAGGGTCCAGTACTCGCGGGCCTCAAAGGCCTCGATCTCGCTCTCGCGGTCGGCGATGAGGCGCAGCGCCGGACTCTGCACCCGTCCGGCGGACAGGTTGGCCCGCACCTTCGACCACAGCACGGGCGAGAGGTTGAACCCCACCAGGTAGTCGAGGGCGCGGCGCGCGAGCTGGGAGTCGACGAGGGAGGACTTGATCACGCCGGGGCGCTCGATCGCCTCGCGCACCGCGCGCCGCGTGATCTCGTGGAACTGCACGCGGTACACCGGCTTGCCCTCGAGCGCCCCGCGCTCTTCGAGCAGCTGCACGAGGTGCCACGAGATGGCCTCGCCCTCGCGGTCGGGGTCGGTGGCGAGGTACAGGGCGTCCGCACGGCGCATCGCCCGCACGATGGCGTCCACGTGGCCCTCGGAGCGGGGCGAGAGCTCGAAGTGCATCGCGAACCCGCGCTCGGGCTCGACCGCGCCGGTGGACGGCACGAGGTCGCGCACGTGCCCGTAGGAGGCGAGCACCACGAAGTCGTCGTCGAGGTACTTGCCGATGGTGCGCGCCTTGGCCGGGGACTCGACCACCAGCAGGCGCGAGCGCGCGCCGCGGGCCGCCGCCTTGCCGCCGCCGGACTTGCCGCCCGTGGACTTGCGGGCGGCGGGGCGCTTCGGCGCTTTGGATTCGGATGCAGGACTCGCGGCCATTCCGGTTCCCGTCTTCGGCGGATGCGGGCGGGCGCTCACTGCACCCGTGCGTAACGCCCGGCGGGGTCCATCCGGACCCGTCCGCCGAGCTCCAACTGCAACAGAATCGAATAAACCCGCTCGGGCGTCAATCCCGTACGCCCGACCAGGGCCTCGACCCCGGCCGGTTCGTAGCCGAGCCGGTCGAGCACCAGCGCCCGCTCCGGGTCCTCGGCGCCGGCCGGCGGCGGCGCGTCCGCACGCTCCGCCCGGCTCGCCGGGTGCTCCGGCCGGAGAGCGCCGGCCGCGGCTTCGAGCAACTCGCCGGCGGGCAGCTCCTCGAGCACGTCCTCGACCCGCTCGACCAGCTTCGCCCCGTCCTTGATCAGCCGGTGGCAGCCGCCCGCGAGGGGGTTGAGGATGGAGCCCGGCACCGCGAACACCTCGCGCCCCTGCTCCGCCCCCAGGCGCGCGGTGATGAGGGAGCCGCTGCGCTCGGCCGCCTCCACCACCACGACCCCCAGCGAGAGCCCGCTGATGATGCGGTTGCGCCAGGGGAAGTGGTGGCGAAGCGGGCGCAGGCCGAACGGGTACTCGCTCACCAGCGCCCCCTGCCCGGCGATCCGCTCCGCGAGCTTGCCGTGCACGGCCGGGTAGATGCGGTCGAGCGGGCTGCCGAGCACCGCCACGGTGCGACCGCCCGCTTCGAGCGCCCCCCGGTGCGCCTCGGCGTCGATGCCCTGGGCGAGCCCGCTCGCGACCACGACGCCGCGCTCGGCGAGCTCGCCCGCGAGCCGCCGTGCGATGCGCGCGCCGGCCGCGGTCGCGCGCCGGCTGCCGACCACCGCGACCGTGGGGGCGGACAGGGCGGCGAGATCGCCGCGCACGAAGAGCACCGCCGGGCAGTCGACGATCGCGCGCAGGCGCGGGGGCATGGCGGGGTCGGCCGCGCCGACCACCCGGCCGCCGCAGGCGGCGAGGCGCGCGCGGTCCTCGTCCGCGCACTGGAAGTCGAGGCGGCGGCGCGCGATCCCGAGGCGGCGCAGGTCAGGAGCCGGGGCCGGCTCCGGGTGCGGGGGCGGGTTCGGGTTCGGTTCCAGGCGCAGCTCCGGATCCGGCTCCGGACCCAGGGCGAGCGCGGCCCCGAGCTTGCGCTCGTGCGGCATCCCCCGGACGCGCGCGAGCGCCAACAACAACCGTTCGCGTTCCCTGCACTGCGCTTCCATGCGGCCTCCCCGCACACTGCTCCGGCCTCACCCCCGGCCGGGGCCGCGCATGATAGCGGATCGATCGCGCTGTATGCGTTCAGGCCCGTCCCGGACGGGCACCCCCCGGTCCCGCCCACGTACGTCCCGGGCGAACCGGAGGGTTCCGGGCCGCGCCAGAGCCTCGGGCCGCCACGCGGGTCAGGCCGATGCGACCTCGAACGACGCGACGTTGCGCCGTTCGGGGTCGAACTCCACCCCCACCAGGTGGACCGGCAGGCCGCAGGCGCGGTACTTCTCGGCGTAGCCCCGGGCGCGCAGCTGCTCCATCGCATCGCCACGCTTCACCCCGTCCCTCAACACCTTGAATTCAAACAGGCAGATGCGCGCGCCCGCCTCCGCCGTCAGATCGATGCGACCGAGGTTCGTCGCGTCCTCCGCCCGCATCGAGAGGCCGGTGCCCATCATGAAGGCGTAAACGACGCTCGCGTAGTGGCCCTCGTACCGCGCGAGGTCGTTGGGGTCGTACACTTGGTGCGGAATGCTGGCGAAAAACGCCTGCAGGATCTCCCGCACAGTGTCGAAGTCCCCCAACGCCAGCGCCTCGCGCAGCCCGGCGGCCAGCGCCTCGCCGTCGACCCCCGGCGCCAGCGCGTCAAGCAGATGCCAGTGCAGGCTCTGGCGCACCTCCAGGTTCGGAAAGTCCAGGCGGTAGCGCGTCCTGCCGCCAACCTCCTCCTCGCCGACGATCGTCAGGTACCCGGTCTGGAACAGCAGTGCCGGAACCTTGATGTTGCCGACGTCGAACGAGGACAGCAGGTTGTCGCCGGCGCTCATCCCCCCAAGGTCCAGCGTGCCCGCCGGACGCTTCCTCAACTCGTCGATCAGGAAGGTCGGGGTGCCGGTCTCGAACCACCACGAGCCGAACTCGCGCTTGTCGAACAGGAGAAGGATGCTGAACGGGTTGTACACCTTCTCCGCCCCGCGCCAGCTGTAGCCGTTGTACCACTCCCTGATCCGCTCGCGCTCGAACCCCTCGAGCTCCGGCGCGAACACGGTGTCGAGGTCGGCCTCCGTGTAGCCGCAGATCGCCGAATAGTGCCGGTCAAGGGTGATGTCGCGAAGGTTGTTGAGCCCCGAGAACAGGCCCGCCCGGGAGAACTTGCTCACCCCGGTCAGGAAGCTGAACCGGATGTCGGCGTCGCTGTCCTTGATGGTCCCGTAGAACCCCCGCAGGTAGTCGCGGTTGGCGCGTGCGACATCGGGCACGTCGAGCGCATCCAGGATCGGCTTGTCGTACTCGTCCACCAGGACGACGACCTGCTGCCCGGAGCGTTCGGCGAGCCTTTCGATCAGGTGGGCAAAGCGCCCCGAGGCGGTCTCGTACTCCGCGGTCAGGCCATTGCGCCGCCCCACACGGTCGAGTTGCTCCATGAGGGCGATGTGCAGCTCACCGGGCGCCGTGAACGTCCCCCCCCCGAAGCTGAAGCGCAGCACCGGGTGGCGCACCGACCAGTCCCAGTTATCATGGATGGCGAGCCCCCTGAACAGCTCTTCGTTGCCCTCGAACAGCTCTTTCAGGGTATCGAGGAACAGGCTCTTCCCGAACCGCCTCGGCCGCGAGAGGAAGTTGTGCTTGCCCTCGGCGATCAGCCGCCCCGCATAGGCGGTCTTGTCCACGTAGTAGCACCCCCCCTCCCGAATATCGCGGAAGGTCTGGATGCCGATCGGCAACTCTTTCTTGTCCATGTCGCGTAGCCCTCCGGGGCGGGGGCCGGCGCACCGCAGCGATCCCATCGCGAAACGCTACCGGAATCCCGGGCGGCCAGGACCCGCCGCAGGATTTCGGACCAATCAGAAGCGAGCGTCGAAGCGTAGCACGATACCGTTGCCGCCGCCGCTGCCGTGCGGGCCGAACTCGATGCCCGAGCGCACGTCCGGCGCATCCCGGCCGCCGGACGGGGTGAAGCGCCAGCCGAGCCGCCACTCGCGGCCCGTCTCCGTCACCCCGAAGCGCGCCCACGGGGTGCCCGTGTAGCGCCCGCCGAACCACGACGGCAGGCCATAGCCCGCCTCCGCTTCCATGCGCGCGCCGGGGAGCGCGCCGCTGCCGCCGCCGCCCGCGGCCTCCGGCATGCCGTCCGCCATGCCGAGCCCGAACAGCGTGTCCACGCCGCCCGAGGAACGACCGCCGTAGCCGCCGTCGAGCGACAGCGAGAGGCCGCGCTCCGACGACGGGTTCGGGTCGTAGCGGAACTCGCCGGCGATGCCCCATTCCCGCGTCCTGGCCTCCTCGTGCGTCAGCAGCGAGCGCGCGCTCACGTCTGCGGACAGCCCGCGCGACGGGGCCGCGTAGACCAGACCGGCCCCGATGTCCGTGCCGGCCCCGGCGCCCGCGTACCCGCTGTCGCGCAGCACGCCGAGCTCGAACACCGGCGAGAGCGTGGCGCCGTCGTCCAGGGCCATCCGGTGCCAGCTCTCGAGGCCGAGGCGCATCCGGCTCGTGTCGCGCGAGGTCGCCGGGAGGTCCGCCGCCTCCTCCGAGGCCAGGCTCACGAACGACGCATCCCCGCGCAGCGCCAGCGTGAATCCGCAATCGCAGCCGTCCGCGTTCGCGCCCGCGCCCCGGCGACCGCCTCCCATCAGGACCTCGCTCCGGAACCCGGCCACGCCCGTCGTCAGGTCCACACCGGTCCCGACGGCGGGTCCATCCTCCGGCGCGAACCGCAACCTGCCCTCTCCCTGGCCCGCCAACACCCAGCCGAAGAGCCGCTCGCTGAAGTCGTAGCCCGCGTAGGGGTAGAGGCCCGTCAGCTCGTACTCGAGCGCGCCTTGCCCGTCGTCGGCGCCGCTCCGGTATCCGCTCTCCCCGCGGCTGTGCGCCATCGACAGGCCCAGCACCAACCGATCGGACGACCAGTCGATCCCGAACTGGCCCGTCTTCACCGAGCCGTCGATTTCGAGAGCGTCGTCCCCGTTGGCGAACGAGGTGTAGGCGCCGCGGCCCCAAACCGACGCCAGCGCGTTCCCCGCCGTCTCCGGCGACACGCCGCCGGGAGTCCTGACGACGACGTACTCGCTCATCCGATCCACGCTGCTCCCGTCGGCGAACGTCACCGTCACCCGCACCCGCACCCGCTTGCCCTCGTCCTCCTCCCGCAAGACGTAGGTCGGCAAGGTCGCGCCGGGGATGGCGACCGGCGCCCCTCCCGCCGTCTCCTCGCGCTCCCACTGGTAGCCGAACGTCGTCGTCGGCGGGAGCGGGCCGTCCGGACCCACGATGTCCGAGATATCCGCCGTCAGCATCCCACCCATCCGGGCCGGACCGCTGACCGTCGGCACGCCCATCAACCCGTCGTCGTCCGTGATCGCGCCCGTCGCCGTCGCCGACGCGCCTAGGGTCGCGCCGCCGCTCGTCGGCGTCCCGAGCGTCACCGCCACCGTCTCCTCGTCCGCTTCGTCGTCCGCGTCGTCCGTCACCGTCAAGGTGATGGTCTGCTCGGTGACGCCGGGGGCGAAGGTCAGGGGGCTCGCGCCCGCGTCCGCGTAGTCGTCGGACGACGCCGTGCTCGGCCCGCCGCCTAACGTGTAGGGCACCGTCACCGTCTGCGCGCTCGGGTGGCTCAACCGCACCACGAACGCCAGATCGGTCCCGTCGCCCTCGGTCGCCGCAAGGGTGGACGCGCTCTCGACGAGCGACACCGACGGCGCG
>CAZSPS010000419.1:0-3784 GCA_964608875.1 uncultured Ectothiorhodospiraceae bacterium | reverse complement strand
GGGCCGGGCCGGGAGCCGGCTGGGGCCGGCGCCCGCCGCGCCGATGCGGGTCGTCAGCTGGAACGTCAACGGCATCCGCGCCTGCGCGCGGCGCGGCTTCGCCGGTTTCCTGGAGCGTTCCGGGGCCGCGGTGGCCGGCGTGCAGGAGGTGCGGGCGCTGCCGGAGCAGATCCCGCCCGAGGCGCGCACCCCGCCCGGCTGGCACACCGCGTTCTCCCCCGCCGAGCGCCGCGGCTACAGCGGGGTCGGGCTCTACGCGCGCACGGCGCCCGAGCGCGTCGAGACCTCCCTCGGCGAGACGCGCTTCGACGCCGAGGGGCGGTTCCTCGAAGCCCACTTCCGGGGCGCGCGCCGCGGCGGGGGCGGGCGGCTCGCGGTGGTGAACGCCTACTTTCCCAAGGGCAGCGGCAAGGACCGCGACAACAGCCGCGTGCCCTACAAGCTCGACTTCTACCGGGCGGTGTTCGAGCGCATCGAGCGGCTGCGCCGCCGCTGCCCGGTGCTCGTGGTCGGGGACTACAACACCGCGCACCGGGCGATCGACCTCGCCCGGCCGCAGTCGAACGCGAAGAGCAGCGGCTTCCTGCCCGAGGAGCGGGCGGAGTTGGACCGCTGGCTCGCGGCGGGCTGGATCGATACGTTCCGCGCCCTGCACCCCGGCGAGCCCGGCCACTACACGTGGTGGCGTCAGTGGGGCGGGGCGCGCGAGCGCAACGTGGGGTGGCGGATCGACTACGTGCTCGCCTCGCCGGGGGCGATGAAGCGGGTGCGTGGCGCCTTCATCTGGCCCGCCGTCGAGGGCTCCGACCACTGCCCCGTGGGGGTCGAGATCGACCTCTGACGCGGGAATTCGGGTTGCATCCGCACGGAGCCGGGAGTACCTTGCCGCCCCGGTCTTCCGGGGGCGGTGCAATTTCGCGAGGCGTGAAGGCCGGCATGCAGGCCCCTGGCCCCAACTACGACTACGTGCTGGTGGTGGGGCCCGGCCGTTCGGGCACCACCTTCCTTTACGAGAACCTGAAGCTCCATCCCGGGTTCGCCTTTCCGGAGATCAAGGAGGCCGGCTACTACCGTTCGCTGCGGCGTTTTTGCAGAGGGCGCGAACGCCTGCGGGAAGGGGAGGCCGGCGGCATCCTGGCCGACGTCTCCAACCTGGCCTACAAGGACCGCGCGCTCGGCGAGGGCGTGTCGAGGCTGAAACGGCATGGGGTGCGGGTGTTGCTGGTGGTGCTGCTGCGCGATCATCTGGAGCGGGCGCGCTCCATCTTCCGCTATAGGCGGAGCCGGGGGCATCTTTCGGCGTGGCTGGGAGCGGAGCGTTTGGAGCGTGCGGTGATGCGGGACCGGTTGACGGCGGCGCAGCTCGATGCGATCTACCGCATCGGCGTGGACGTGCTGGCCATCGAGTTCGCGGCGCTGACGGAGGAGCCGCGCGAGGCGCTGCGCGTGCTGGGCGAGCTCTGCGGCGTGGGCGGCGGTGGCGACGTGGGCGAAGCGGGTAAGGCGGGTGGAGCGGCCGGTGCGGCGGTCCCGGAGCGGGCGGGCCGCCGTCTCGCCAACGAGTCGGTGCGCCCGCGCAGCCGGCTCCTCGTCACGATGGCGACGGTCGCGGCCGGCGCGTTGCGCGCCCTCGGGTTCCGGCGCCTGCTGCAGCGGCTCAAGGACTCCCGGCGGCTGCAGAGGCTCTTCTTCGCCCCGATGTCCGGGGACGAGCGCAGGGTGGCCCTGAAGCACGGGAACGTGCGGCTGCTGGAGGAGGCCTTCGCCGAGTGCCTGGCGACCGTGCGGGAGCGCTCGACACCGCTCGCAGGCGGCGTCCATCTGCGCAGGGCGGGGGGCTGAGCGCCTTGGCGGCCTCCGGGAGCGGGTCGACCGGCTTCCTGCCGCCGCGCGCGCGCCTCTCCATTGCGCGGCTCGCGCCCCATACGCTCGGGTTGTGGCTGTTCGGCGTCTTCTTCGGCATGGGCGCCGTCGAATGGCTGCCCGGGATCCGGCACGAGTGGTTCCGATGGGCCATCCTCGCCCTGTTCTTCGTCTCCCTCGGCCTCGTGCTGGGTCCGGCGGTCGCGGCGCGGCGCCTGCAACTGCCGTCCGGCCTGTTGGGCGTTCCGGGCTTCGCCGCACTCGTCGTGCTGTCCGTTCCCGGCATCGTCCAGACGAGCACCCTCTTCCCGGTGTTCGACTACCTCGCGGACATCGGCCGGGGCGCGCTCCTTCTCTGGTGCTTCTACCACGTCGCCCGGCGCGGGGACGACGTGACGGCCATCTTCCGGGGGGCCTTCCTCATCGGCACGGGCTTCGCCGCCGCGGCGTTGGTGGTGTTGTGGTTCGAGCTGCCGGATCGGTCTTCGCCCTGCTACCAGCTGGAGGAAATCCGGCATACCGCCGGCTTCAACGTGAGGCAGACGGAGTGGGGGATCGGGATGGCGATCCTGTTCCCCTGCCTCATCTTCCTCACGTTGCACGGGCGCCGCGCGCAGACCGTTCCCGGTACGGTCCTGCGCTATGCGGCGGCGGTCCCGATCGCCGCCGCCGTGTTCTACAGCGGCTCGCGCACGGGCATGGCGATGGCCGTCGTGACCGTCGCCGGGCTCCTCATGGCCCCGTCTTGCCGCCGGCTCGGCGTGTGGCTCCTGTTGAGCCTGCTGGTCGTCGGCAGGCTGGTGTCGTCGAGTCCGGCGTGCATGGAGCACTTGACGTCGGGCCCGCTCGAGACGCCGGAGTGGGCCGACGTGGACATCGTCGCGCCCAAGTTCTCCGCTCCGGCTCCGGAGGTCGGGGACTGGTTGTCGGAGCTCCGCCGCCGGTTGGGCGATCTCTTCCTGCGCCCGGCGCCGGACCCCGGACCGGACGCCGGCGAGGGCGAGGCCGAGCCGCGGCCGTGGCCGCGACCCCTGCCGGGCTGGATCGCGGCGACGCAGGCGTGGTTCGGGACGGTGGACGAGAGCGGCGCGCTGAACGAGTTCACGTCCCGCCGGCTGACGGCCTATCTCCACAGCCTCATCCGGTTGTCGGAGCGCCCGCTCATCGGCTACGGCATACGCGGGCTGCTGCTGCCGGGGCGCGAGACGCGCTGGATCGAGATCCACAACCTGTGGCTGAAGCTGGCGATGTACCTCGGGGTCGCGGCGCCGCTGTGCTTCCTGGCCATGGTCGGCGCCGTCGTGTCGAAGGCGCCGCGGGTCCTGCGCGACGACGCCGGCGACGAGGGCGGGCTGTCCACCTCCGTCGCCTTGGGCCTCATCGTCGTGGTGGGGGCCGTGGCTTCACTGTTCGAGCCGAACGCCCTGTTGGGCAACTTCCACTACACCGCCATCTGGTGGGCTGCGGCGGGGTATCTCGTCGGGCGCCGCCGCCAGGATGCGCTGCACTCCGAACACCAGCCCGAACACGAAGAAGTAGTGCCAGCTGCGGAAGAAGGGTCCGGTCGAGAAGAGGAGCATGAAGACGAAGCAGGCCGTGAGCGCTCCCGCCACGGCGCCGGACAGGTACAGGGCGTAGGGGTCGCGTAAGCGTCCGGCCCGCGCGACGGAATGCCCCGCGGACCAGAAGAGGCAGCCGAAGAAGAGGAGCGATACGGCCAAGCCGGGCAGGCCGTAGTGGGCGAGGACCGTCAGCAGATGGTTGTGGAGCTCCGAGGCTTCGAGGAAGTTCCGCCGCAACGCCGGGTCGAGGCCTTCCAGGTGCCGGTCGGCCGGGAAGAAGCCTCCGGCGCCCATGGGATGGTCCAGGGCGTAGCGGTACGCCACCTCGAACATGCGGTACCGGTGCTGGATGGAGACGA
>CAZSPS010000418.1:0-2081 GCA_964608875.1 uncultured Ectothiorhodospiraceae bacterium | reverse complement strand
GTCTTCGTTGATGTCGGTGGCGATCACCCGCGCGCCCTCGGCCGCGCAGGCGAGGGCGCTCGCCCGGCCGATGCCCTGGGCGGCGGCGGTGAGGAGGAGCGTCTTGCCTTCGAGTCGTGAGCCCATCGTTGCCGATCCGTTGAGTCCAAGCCAAGCGACAGCGTAGCAGACCGCCGCCGCTGGCGAGCTCCGGGCTACAATGCGCCCGCCCCGCCCCGCCCCGCCCACACCACCACCGGACAAAGGAGGAAGGAGAGCATGAGCAGCCCCATCGGCAGCTACCCGGACCTCGGGGTCACGCTCGAGGAAGGCAACGTCGCGGTCGTCGAGATCCAGAGGCCGCCCCACAACTTCTTCGACGTGGCTCTCATCGACGCCATCGCGGACGCCTACGAGGCGCTGGACGAGCATCCCGAGTGCCGCGCCATCGTGCTCGCCGCGCAGGGCAAGAACTTCTGCGCCGGCGCGAACTTCGGCGAGGGCGGGGAGGACGCCGGCAACGCCGCCCGCGACGAGACCGGCGCCGGCGGCCCCGGTCATCTCTACCGGCACGCGGTCCGCGTGTTCCGCGCGAAGACGCCGGTGGTGGCGGCGGTGCAGGGCGCGGCGGTGGGCGGCGGCCTCGGGCTCGCGGTCTCCGCCGACTTCCGCGTGACCTGCCCCGAGGGGCGGTTCAGCGCGAACTTCACCCGCCTCGGGTTCCACCCCGGCTTCGGCCTCACCGTCACCTTGCCCGCGCTCGTCGGCGAGCAGCGGGCCGCGCTCATGTTCTACACCGGCCGGCGCATCAAGGGCGAGCAGGCGCTCGAATGGGGGCTCGCCGACGTCCTGGTCCCCCTCGACCGCGTGCGCGACGCGGCGTGCGAGCTGGCGCGGGAGATCGCGGCCTCCGCCCCGCTCGCGGTGCGCGCCACCCGCGCCACGGTCCGGCTCGGCCTCGCGGACCGGGTGGCCGAGGCCACGGACCGCGAGCTCGTGGAGCAGACCGGGCTGCGCGGTACCGAGGACTGGCGCGAGGGGGTGAAGGCGATGGCCGAGCGCCGCACCCCCCGCTTCGTCGGCGCCTGAGCGAGGGGGAAGCGCATCGTGACCGGAGAACCGCAGCCGAGGGTGCTGGCCACGCGCCACTTCCCGCCCGAGATCGAGGCGCGTCTCGAACGCGAGTTCCGCGCCACGCTGAACGAGGACGACCGGCTGTACTCGCCGCAGCAGCTGGTCGAGGCCGCGCGCGGACACGCCGCGGTGATGTGCACACCCACCGAACGCTTCACCCGCGAGGTGCTGGAGCAGGTCGCGGGCGACGTGCGGATCGTCGCCACCTTCTCGGTGGGGTTCGAGCACATCGACCTTGAGGCCGCCCGCGCCCTCGGCATCACGGTCACCAACACCCCGGACGTGCTCACCGACGCCACCGCCGACCTCGCCATGCTGTGCATCCTCGGGGCGGCCCGGCGCGGCGCCGAGGGGGACCGCTTCGTGCGCGCCGGGCGCTGGCGGAGCTGGCACACGATGCTGCTCCTCGGCACCCATCTCGGGGGCAAGCGGCTCGGCATCCTCGGCATGGGGCGGATCGGGCGCGCGCTCGCCCACCGCGCGCGCGCCTTCGGCCTCGAGGTGCACTACCACAACCGCCGGCGGCTCTCCCCGGAGCACGAGCAGGGGGCGGTCTTCCATGCCGACCCTGCGGACCTGCTGGCGGTGAGCGACGTGCTGTCCATCCACTGCCCGTCCACCCCCGAGACCCGCAAGTTCCTCGACGCCGCGCGCATCGCGCTGCTGCCCGAGGGCGCCATCGTGGTGAACACGGCGCGCGGCGACATCGTGGACGACGAGGCGCTCATCGCGGCCCTTCGCTCCGGCCGGGTGGCGGCGGCGGGACTCGACGTGTTCGACGGCGAGCCGGACCTCCACCGGGGTTACCTCGATCTCGAGAACGCCTTCCTCATCCCGCATCTCGGCAGCGCCACGCACGAGACGCGGCACGCCATGGGCACGACCTGCCTCGACAACCTGGCGGCGTTCTTCGCGGGCCGCCCCTGCCCCCAGGCCCTCACCTGATCCGAGGCGGGCGGGCGGGCGTG
>CAZSPS010000417.1:0-18749 GCA_964608875.1 uncultured Ectothiorhodospiraceae bacterium | reverse complement strand
GGCCCCGCCCGCCGCCCCGCCCGCCCTAGCGGTACGCGGCCTCGACCGCGCGGTCGCGCGCGATCTGCGCCTCGTAGCGGTCCCCGACCGCGAGCAGCTTGTCCTTGGTCATCAGCAGGTCGCCGCGCTCCTCGCCGTGGTACTCGTAGATGCGCGTCTCGACGATGGAGTCGACCGGGCACGACTCCTCGCAGAAGCCGCAGAAGATGCACTTGGCGAGGTCAATGTCGTAGCGGGTGGTGCGCCGCGTGCCGTCCGCGCGCTGCTCGGACTCGATGGTGATGGCGAGCGCCGGGCACACCGCCTCGCACAGCTTGCACGCGATGCAGCGCTCCTCGCCGTTCGGATAGCGGCGCAGCGCGTGCAGCCCCCGGAAGCGCGGCGACTGCGGCGTCTTCTCCTCCGGGTACTGCACGGTGAACTTCTTGCGGAAGAGATAGCGCCCGGTGAGGCCGAGCCCCCCCAGCAACTCCACCAGGAAGAACGTCTTCAAGAACTTCGCGAGCGCCTGCACCGGACCTCCTCCGCGTCAGTCGAACCAGGGCGGGAGCGCGAGCACCACCGCGAGCCCCACCAGCACGATCCACACCAGGGTCACCGGGATGAACACCTTCCAGCCGAGGCGCATCACCTGGTCGTAGCGGTAGCGCGGGAACGTCGCCCGCATCCACAGGAAGACGAAGCAGAAGAGCGCGGTCTTGAACACGAACCAGTGAAGGCCCGGCCCGAGCAGCGCCGCCGCCGCCGGCGACCAGGCGGCGACCCGCCCGAAGTCCACGATGCCCTCGAGCGGGGACAGCCAGCCGCCCAAGAACATCACCGCCGCCAGCACCGCGATGAGGATCATATTGGCGTACTCGGCGAGGAAGAAGAGCGCGAACGCCATGCCGGAGTACTCCACGTGGAAGCCCGCCACGATCTCCGACTCGCCCTCGGCCACGTCGAACGGGGCGCGGTTGGTCTCCGCCACCCCCGAGATCCAGTACACCAGGAAGAGCGGCCACAGCGGCAGCCAGAACCAGTGCAGCACGGACCCTTCCTGGGCCAGCACGATCTCGCGCAGGTTGAGGCTCCCGGCCGCCACCAGCACCCCCACCAGGGCGAAGCCCATGGCGATCTCGTAGGCCACGATCTGCGCGGCGGAGCGCATCGCGCCCAGCAGCGAGTACTTCGAGTTCGACGCCCAGCCCGCGATGATCACCCCGTACACCCCGAGCGAGGTCATGGCGAGCACGTAGAGGAGCCCCGCGTTGACGTCGGCCAGCACCAGGTGGTTGTCGAACGGCACCACCGCCCAGGCCGAGAGCGCGGTCACGAGGGCGAGCACCGGCGCCATCAGGAACAGCCCCCGGTTGGCGCCGTGGGGGACGATGACCTCCTTCGTCAGCAGCTTCAGCACGTCCGCGAACGGCTGCAGCAACCCGCGCGGCCCGACCCGGTTCGGCCCGATGCGGACCTGGATGAAGCCGATGACCTTGCGCTCGGCGAGCGTGAAGTACGCCACCGCGAGCACCAGCGGAATCAGGATCGCGAACACCTGCAGCACGATGAGGACCGTCGTCTGCAGCCCCTCGGGCATCCAGGCGAGCCAGCGTGCGATGGACTCGAGGATCATGGGCCGGCCGGCTCGATGGCGATGGGCCCCCAGGCCGGGCCGAGGCCCGCCGCGTGGGGAGTGCCCGCGTGCAGCACGACGCAGCCGTCAGCGACCGCCGGGTCCTCGATCACCTCGAGCGAGCGCTCGCCGCCGTCCTGACGCACGGTGGCCATGGCGCCCGCGGCGAGGCCGAGGGAGCGGGCCAGCGCGGGGTTGAGGCGCACCGAGGGCGGCGGCGCGTCGGCCGTGCGCTGCAGGGCGGGGGCGCGGCGCACCACCGGGTCCACCGCGTAGATGGGCACGTCGCCCACCCGCCACGGCCCCCCGGACGCATCGCCGCTCCCGGCGCCGCGGGGAGCGGGGCCGGCGAGGTTGTCGGGCGGCGGCGCGTCCCCCCGCCCGAAGCGCGCCTCGGCCTCCGCGCGCACGGCGACCACGTCCTCGTACTCGAAGCCGTCCACCCCGAGCCGGTTCGCGAGCACGCGCAGCACGCGCCAGGCGGGCCGCGCCTCGCCGGGCGGAGCGGTCGCCGCCTCGAAGCGCTGGCGGCGGCCCTCGGCGTTGTAGAACGTGCCCGGAGTCTCGGTGAAGAGGGCGATGGGCAAGAGCACGTGCGCGCAAGCTTCGAGCGCCGGGGAAGCGTAGCCGGCGAGGGCCACCACGGCGCGCGCCGCGCCGAAGGCGGCGAGCGCGGCGGCGGGGTTCGCGAAGTCGTGCTCGGGCTCGGCCCCGAGCAGCAGGTAGGCGCCGAGCCGCGCCTCGAGCATGGCGGCCGCATCCAGCCCGCGCGCCACGTCCGGCGCGCCGCCCGGACCGCGGTGGGGCTGCATGCCGGCGAGCGCGGCGCCGGCCGCGTTGGGGCCGTCGCTCAGGAAGCCGAGCCGCGCGCCCGCGGCGCGCGCCACGGCGCGCGCCAGCGCCCGCAGCTCCGCCGCGCGCGGATGCGCCGCGGCGCCGCTGCCGAGCAGGACCGCCGCGTTCTCCCCCGCCGCGAGCCGCTCGGCGATCGCCCGCTGCGCCGCCGTCGGGGGCTCCGCCTCCCCTTCCCCGCCGGCGGCCTGGGCGCCGAGCGAGCGCGCGATCCCCCGCAACTCGCGCTCCATGAGCGCCGGCGACACCACGATGCGGTGGGCGAGGTCGAAGTGGAACGGGTAGTCCACGGGGTTGAGCGCGCACACCGCGGCCCCCCCGAGCGCCGCCTTGCGCAGGCGAAGGCCCGCGAGCGGCTGCTCCTTGCGCACGTTGCTGCCGACCAGCAGCGCCGCGTCCAGGCGTTCCAGCTCCGCGAGCGGCATCCCGAGCCACGGCCAGGCCGGCGCCGCCTCGTGCGGGTCGTCGCCGAAGTCCGACTGGCGCAGGCGGTGGTCGACGTTGGCGCCGCCGAGCCCGCGCACCAGCCCCTGCATGAGGTAGTGCTCCTCCGTGGTCGCGGCGGGCGAGGCGAGCGCCCCGAGCGCCGCCGCGCCGTCCGCGTCCAGGACCTCGCGCAGCCGGCGCGCCGCCTCGTCGAGCGCCGTCTCCCAGTCCGTCTCGCGCCACACCCCGTCCGTGCGCACGCGGGGGGCGAGGAGCCGGTCCTCGGCGTAGAGGCCTTCGTAGCTGAAGCGGTCGCGGTCGGAGAGCCAGACCTCGTTCACCGCCTCGTTCTCGCGCGGCACCACACGCAGCGCGCGCCCCCGGCGCACGTGTACGTACACGTTGGAGCCGACGGCGTCGTGCGCCGCCACCCCCTCGCGCTGCACCATCTCCCAGGCGCGCGCGCGGAACCGGAAGGGCTTGGAGGTGAGCGCCCCCACCGGACACACGTCGATCATATTGCCGGAGAGCTCGGAGTCCACGCTGCGCTCGATGAAGGTGCCGATGCGCATGTCTTCGCTGCGGCCCGTGGCCCCGAGCTCCGGCAGGCCCGCCACCTCCGCCCCGAAGCGCACGCAGCGGGTGCAGTGGATGCAGCGGGTCATGTCGGTCGCGATGAGCGGCCCCAAGTCCTTGTCCGGGACGACGCGCTTGCGCTCGGTGAAGCGCGACACCCCGCTGCCGTAGCCCATGGCGAGGTCCTGCAGCTCGCACTCCCCGCCCTGGTCGCAGATGGGGCAGTCGAGCGGGTGGTTGATGAGCAGGAACTCCATGACCGAGCGCTGCGCCGCGTGCGCCGTGGGCGAGGCGGTGCGGACCTTCATGCCGTCCGCCACCGGGGTCGCGCACGCGGGCAGGGGCTTCGGCGCGCGCTCCACCTCGACCAGGCACATCCGGCAGTTCGCGGCCACCGACAGCTTGCGGTGGTAACAGAAGCGCGGGATGGCGATGCCCGCCGCATCCGCCGCCTCGATCACCATCGAGCCCTTGGGCGCCTCGCACGCGCGGCCGTCGATCTCGATGGTGACCGTGTCTTCGCCCATGCCCCGCTCCGCCGCCGCCATCGCCCCGCGCCCCCTCAGTCCGCGGCCTCGGCGAGCCGGGCGGTCATGCACCGCCGGTGCTCGACGTGGTACTCGAACTCGTGCCGGTAGTGGCGCAGGAACCCCTGGATGGGCCACGCCGCCGCGTCGCCGAGGGCGCAGATGGTGCGCCCCTCGATGTTGTTCGCCACGTCGAGCAGCAGGTCGAGGTCCTGCATGCGTCCCTCGCCGCGCTCGATGCGGCCCACCACCCGGTACATCCAGCCCGTGCCCTCGCGGCAGGGGGTGCACTGCCCGCAGGACTCCTGGTAGTAGAAGCGCGCGATCCGCTCCGCCATGCGTACCATGCACACGCTGTCGTCCATCACCACCACCGCGCCCGAGCCGAGCAGCGAGCCCGCCCGCTGCACGGAGTCGTAGTCCATGTTCATGTCCATCGCGGCCTCGCCCGGGAGCACCGGCACCGACGAGCCGCCGGGGATGACCGCCTTCAGCGGGCGTCCGTCCAGCATCCCGCCCGCCATCTCCAGCAGGTCGCGGAACGGGGTGCCCAGGGGGACCTCGAAGTTGCCGGGGCGGGCCACGTGGCCCGAGACCGAGAACACCTTGGTCCCGCCCGAGTTCTCCACCCCGAGCGCTCGGAACCACTCGGGCCCGTTGCGCACGATGGCGGGGACGGAGGCGAAGGTCTCGGTGTTGTTGACGGTGGTGGGGCGGCCGTAGAGCCCGTAGTTGGCGGGGAACGGGGGCTTGAAGCGCGGCATCCCCTTCTTCCCTTCCAGGGACTCGAGGAGCGCGGTCTCCTCGCCGCAGATGTAGGCGCCCGCCCCCAGCACGCAGTGCAGCTCGAAGCCGAAGTCCGAACCCAGGATGCCGGCGCCGACGTAGCCCGCCGCGCGCGCCTCGGCGAGCGCCGCCTCGAAGCGCAGGTAAGGCTCGTCGCAGAACTCGCCGCGCAGGTAGTTGTAGCCGGCCGTCGCCCCCATCGCGTAGCCGCCGATGAGCATCCCCTCGATCACCGCATGGGGGTTGAAGCGCAGGATGTCGCGGTCCTTGCAGGTGCCGGGCTCGCTCTCGTCGGAGTTGCACACCACGTACTTCGGGCCGGGCGCCTCGCGCGGCATGAAGCTCCACTTGAGCCCGGTCGGGAAGCCCGCTCCGCCCCGCCCGCGAAGGCCCGACGCCTTGACCGTCTCCACCACGCCGGCGGGCGGGATGCGCTCGCGCAGGATGCGCTCCCAGGCCTCGTAGCCGCCGGTGCGCCGGTAGCTCTCGAGGCTCCACGGCCGCTCGAGCCCCAGGGTCGCGAAGCACACTTCGTTGGCCACCGTTCCCGACTCTCCTCGCGTCCCGCGTCCCGGAGCCCGGCCTATTCGAGCGCGTCGAGCACCTCGTCCACCTTCGCGGCGGTGAGGTTCTCGTAGTAGCGGTGGTCGACCATCATCATCGGCGCCCCGCAGCACGCGGCGAGGCACTCCTCCTCGCGCTTGAAGAAGATGCGCCCGTCCGCGGTGCTCTCGCCCAGGCGCACCCCGTAGCGCCGCTCGATGTGCGCCACGATGTCCTCCGCCCCGCGCAGCATGCACGAGACGTTGGTGCACACCGACACGCTGTGCCGCCCCACGGGCTCGGTCTCCAGCATGGAGTAGAAGCTCGCGACCTCGTACACCTCGATCCGCGCCAGCCCGAGGTACTCGGCCACCGCGTCCATCGCCTCTTCGGTGAGGTGGCCGCCGCCCTCGTGCTGCACGGCGCGCAACGCCCCCAGCAGGGCGGAGCGGCGCCGGTCCGCCGGGAACTTGGCGAGCCAGCCGTCGATCTCGCGGCGCGCGTGTTCGGAGAGCACGCCGCTCACCGGTCGATCTCCCCGAACACCACGTCCTGCGTGCCGATCACCGCGACCACGTCGGCCAGCATGTGGCCGCGCACCATCTCGTCGATGGCGGAGAGGTGCACGAAGCCGGGGGCGCGGATCTTCACCCGGTAGGGCTTGTTGGCTCCGTCGGAGACGAGGTAGATGCCGAACTCGCCCTTGGGCGCCTCGACCGCGGCGTAGGTCTCGCCCTCGGGCACGCAGTACCCCTCGGTGAAGAGCTTGAAGTGGTGGATGAGGGCTTCCATGTCCTCCTTCATCGACTCGCGCGCGGGCGGCGCGAGCTTCGGGTCGCCGAGCATCACCGGCCCCGGATGGGCGCGCAGCCAGTTGACGCACTGGCGCACGATGCGGTTCGACTGCCGCATCTCCTCGACCCGCACCAGGTAGCGGTCGTAGCAGTCGCCGTTCACCCCCACCGGCACGTCGAAGTCCACCTCGTCGTAGACCTCGTAGGGCTCCTTGCGGCGCAGGTCCCACTCCACCCCCGAGCCCCGCAGCATGGGGCCGGTGAAGCCGAGCGCGAGCGCGCGCTCGGGGTCCACCACGCCGATGCCCACGGTGCGCTGCTTCCAGATGCGGTTGTCGGTCAGCAGGGTCTCGTACTCGTCCACCCGCGCCGGGAAGCGTTCGGTGAAGTCCTCGACGAAGTCGAGCAGGGAGCCCCCGCGCCGGCGGTTCAGGCGCGCGGTGTCGCGCTCGCTGCGGTAGGGCGAGGGGGCGTGCCGCGGCATCTCCTCGGGGAGGTCGCGGTACACCCCGCCCGGGCGGTAGTAGGTGGCGTGCATGCGGGTGCCGGACACCGCCTCGTAGCAGTCCATCAGGTCCTCGCGCTCGCGGAACGCGTAGAGGAACACGGTCATCGCGCCGATGTCGAGGCCGTGCGCTCCGATCCACATGAGGTGGTTCAGGATGCGGGTGATCTCGTCGAACATGGTCCGGATCCAGCGCGCGCGGAGCGGCGGCTCGATCCCCAGCAGCCGCTCGATGGCGAGCACGTAGGCGTGCTCGTTGCACATCATCGACACGTAGTCGAGGCGGTCCATGTAGCCGATGCTCTGGTTGAACGGCTTGGACTCGGCGAGCTTCTCGGTGGCGCGGTGCAGCAGCCCGATGTGCGGGTCGGCGCGCTCGATCACCTCGCCGTCCATCTCGAGCACCAGGCGCAGCACGCCGTGCGCGGCCGGGTGCTGGGGGCCGAAGTTGAGCGTGAAGTTGCGGATCTCGGGCATCGCGCGGCTACGCCTCCCCGCCCTGCCCGTGCGCGCCGCCGCCGCCGCCGGCGCCCGCGTAGCGCTGGTCGCGGCGGATGACGCGCGGCACCAGGATGCGCTCCTCGACGGTGACCGGCTCGTACACCACCCGCTCCTTGTCCGGGTCGTAGCGCATCTCCACGTGCCCGCTGAGCGGGAAGTCCTTGCGGAACGGATGGCCGACGAAGCCGTAGTCGGTGAGCAGGCGGCGGAGGTCCGGGTGCCCCTCGAACAGGATGCCGAAGAGATCGAACGCCTCGCGCTCGAACCAGTCCGCCGACGGCCAGACCCCGATGACGGAGGCGGCGCGCGGGTACTCCCCTTCGAGGAACGTCTTGAGCCGGAGGCGCCGGTTGCGGGCGACCGACAGCAGGTGGTAGACGACGGCGAAGCGCCTGCCCTCCCATCTCCCGCCGGCGTAACGGCCGTAGTCCGCGCCGCGCGAGAAGCCGGAGGAGGTGGCGGCCTCGCTCGTCTCCCAGTCCGCCCGCCCGTAGGCCGAGTAGTCGACCGCGCAGAGGTCGATCAGCTGCTCGAAACGCAGCGCCGGGTCGTCGCGCAGACGCTCGCACGCCTCGAGCAGGCGCCCCGGCTCGACCTCGCACACGACCTCGCCGCCCCGTTCGTCGCGCACCGCGGCGGCCAGCGCGCCGAGACGCTCGCGCACCCGCGCGGCGAGCTCGGTCTGCGGCGCAGGGGCGGGCGCCGCGGCGGCGGGCGTCGGCTCAGCGGGCAATGGTGGCGGTCCGCCGGATCTTGTTCTGGAGTTGCAGCACCCCGTACAGCAGCGCCTCCGCGGTCGGAGGGCACCCCGGCACGTAGACGTCGACCGGCACGATGCGGTCGCACCCGCGCACCACCGAGTACGAATAGTGGTAGTAGCCGCCTCCGTTGGCGCACGACCCCATCGAGATGACCCAGCGCGGCTCCGACATCTGGTCGTACACCTTGCGCAGGGCCGGCGCCATCTTGTTCACCAGGGTGCCGGCCACGATCATCACGTCGGACTGGCGCGGGCTCGGACGGAACAGGACCCCGAACCGGTCCAGGTCGTAGCGCGCCGCGCCCGCGTGCATCATCTCGACCGCGCAGCACGCGAGGCCGAACGTCATCGGCCACATTGAGCCCGTGCGGGCCCAGTTGACCAGCCGGTCGACGGTCGTGGTGACCACCCCCTCGCGCAGGACCCCCTCTATTCCCACTCGAGCGCGCCCTTCTTCCACTCGTAGACGAACCCCACCACCAGGATGGCGAGAAACACCATCATGGCCGTGAAGCCGAAGAGGCCGATCCCGTCGAGCGCCACCGCCCAGGGGAACAGGAAGGCGATCTCGAGGTCGAAGATGATGAACAGGATGGCGACGAGGTAGTAGCGCACGTCGAACTTCATGCGCGAGTCCTCGAACGCCTCGAAGCCGCACTCGTAGGGCGAGTTCTTCTCCGGGTCGGGCCGGCGCGGCCCGAGCACGAAGCCGAGCGCGAGCGGCACCACCCCCGCGAGCAGCGCCACGGCGAGGAAGACGAGGATGGGGAAGTAGTTGTGTTCGAGCATCTCGGCCTGTCAACCGTGGCGAACACCCTGGCGGTAATGGTGCCGAAGGCCGGATTCGAACCGGCACGCCTCGCGGCACTGCCCCCTCAAGACAGCGTGTCTACCAGATTCCACCACTTCGGCAATGAGCGGGCCATTCTATCCCAAAGTGCGGCGCGCGGCGCACGGCACGGCGCGGCGCGGCACGGCGCGGGGCGCGGCGGGCCGCCCGCGCGCCGGCCGCCGGGGCGCGGGCGGCTCAGTTGCCGCCGGCGGTCCCGGCCGGCACGTCGGAGGGGGGCGCCTCGGGCGCGGCCGCTTCCACCTCCGCCTCCGGGTCGAGGGAGTCCGCGGGGCGCTCCTCGACCTCGGTGCGCTCCACCACGCTCCGGCGCTCGACCTGCTGGCTCGACAGCCAGGCGAGCCCGAGGCTCGTGAGGAAGAAGATGAGAGCCAGCGCCGCGGTGGTGCGGGTCAGGAACGAGGCCGCGCCCCGCGAGCCGAACACGGTGCCGGCGCCGCCCGCGCCGAACGCGGCCCCCGCGTCCGCCCCCTTGCCCTGCTGCAGGAGCACGAGCGCGACGATGGCCACCGCGGCCAGGATGTGCAGTGTGGTGATGACGGTCAGCATCTTGCCCTCGTTCCCCTTGCGTTCCGCTTGCGTTCAGGCCGCCGACGCCGCGGCCGCGGCCGCGCGGCAGATCGCGCCGAAGCGGGCCGCGTCGAGGGACGCCCCCCCGACCAGCCCGCCGTCCACGTCCGGCATCGCGAACAGCTCCGCCGCATTGTCTTCGCCGACGCTGCCCCCGTAGAGGAGCCGCATCGAAGCCGCCGCCTCCAGGCTGCGGGCCGCGACCCGCGCGCGGATCGCCCCGTGCATGGCCTGCGCCTCTTCGGCGGTGGCGGTGCGCCCGGTGCCGATGGCCCACACCGGCTCGTAGGCGAGCACGCTCTCCGCGAGCGCCTCCGCCCCCCCGGCGCCGGCGAGCAGGGCGTCGACCTGGCGGCCCACCACCCGCTCCGCCTCGCCCGCCTCGCGCTCTTCGAGCGTCTCGCCCACGCACGCGATGGGCGCGAGGCCGGCCTCGCGCGCGGCCTCGAACTTCGCCCGCACCGTCTCGTCGCTCTCCCCGAGCGCGGCGCGGCGCTCGGAGTGGCCGACGATGACCCACCGGCAGCCGGCGTCGGCGAGCATGCCGGCCGCGACCTCTCCGGTATGGGCGCCCGGCGGATGCCGGGAGACGTCCTGCGCGCCGAGCTCGACGGGCGTGTCCGCCACGGCCGGGGCGACGGCCGCGAGGTGGACGAAGGGCGGGCAGAGGACCACCTGCGCGCCGCCGCCGTCCCAGACGGCGGCCACCACCCCCCGCGCCAGCTCCGAGGCGGCGCCGAGCGTCCCGTGCATCTTCCAGTTGCCTGCGACGAGGGGCGTGCGCGTCATGACGGCCGTGCGGACGCCGTCCTGAGTCCGCGCGTCAGGCCGCGGGGCGCGCGGACGCGCCGCCGCCGCCGCCGTCCCGCGTCCCGGCCGAGCGGCGCACCGCGCGCGCGATGCGCCCGGCGAGCGAGTCGGCCTGCTCGTGGTCCGGCCCTTCCACCATCACCCGGATCACCGGCTCGGTGCCCGAGCGGCGCACCAGGACGCGCCCCCGCGTCCCGAGCTCGCCGCCGGCGCTCTCCATCTCGCGCCGCACCTCCGGGGTCTCCAGCACGTCCTGCGCCTGCGGCGGGACCTCGACGTTCTTCAGCACCTGGGGATACTTGCGGAACGGGCGCCGCAGCTCCTCCAGGCTCTTGCCCTGGTCCTTCATGGCGAACAGCACCTGGAGGGCGGCGATGATGCCGTCGCCGGTCGTGTTCTGGTCGAGGCAGATGATGTGCCCGGACTGCTCGCCCCCGAGCTGCCATCCCGTATCGCGCAACCGCTCGAGCACGTGGCGGTCGCCCACCTCGGATACGTCGAACCCGATCCCGTTCTCCCGCAGCGCCTCCACGATCCCGAGGTTCGTCATCGAAGTCCCGACCACGCCGCCGCCGAGGGCGCCCCGCCGTTTGCGGTCCGCGGCGATCACGAACAGCAGCTCGTCCCCGTCCAGCATGCGGCCCTTGGCATCGGCCATGATGAGCCGGTCCCCGTCCCCGTCGAGCGCCAGCCCGACGTCCGCCCCGTGCTGCAGCACGGCCTCCTGCATCTGCCCTGGATGCACCGCCCCGCAGCCGTCGTTGATGTTGAACCCGTCCGGGCTCACCCCGATCGGGATCACCTCCGCCCCCAGCTCCTCGAACACGCCGGGCGCGGCGCGGTAGGCCGCCCCGTGCGCGCAGTCCACCACCACGCGCAGGTTCGACAGGCGGAAGGAGCGGGGCAGGGTGCCCTTGCAGAACTCGACGTAGCGCCCCACCGCGTCGTTGATGCGCCGCACCTGGCCGATGCGGTGGACCTCGACCGTCTGCACCGGCCGGTCCACCTTCTCCTCGATCGCGAGCTCCATCGCCTCCGAGAGCTTGGCGCCCTCGCCGTCGAAGAACTTGATGCCGTTGTGCGGATGGGGGTTGTGCGAGGCGCTGATGACGATGCCGGCGGCGGCGCGGTGGGTGCGGATGAGATGGGCCACCGCCGGGGTCGGCATCGGCCCGAGGAGGCGCACGTCGGTGCCGGCGGCGGACAGGCCCGCCTCGAGCGCCGACTCGAACATGTAGCCGGAGATGCGGGTGTCCTTGCCGACCAGGACCGGGCCCCGCGTGCCGTTCACCAGCACCTGGCCCGCGGCCCAGCCGAGCCGCAGCACGAAGTCGGGGGTGACGGGGGCGCGTCCGACCTCGCCCCGGATGCCGTCGGTCCCGAAGTAGCGCCGTTTCACGGGCCGCGGCCGCGCTCAGTGCTCGCCGGCCGGACCGCCGATGGGACCCCCGCCGCGGGCCGTGCGCACCGGGTCCTCGCCCGGGTCCGCCGGATCGTCGCTCTCCGGGGAGTCGTCGTCGCCCCAGTCCTGCGGAGGCCTCGGTTCGCGGCCCGCCATGATGTCCCCGATCTGCTCGGTGTCGATCGTCTCGTAGCGGATGAGCGCGTCGGCCATGGCGTGCAGGCGGGGCAGGTTCTCCTCCAGGAGCCCCTTGGCGCGCTCGTAGTTGCGGTCCACGATGCTGCGCACCTCCTCGTCGATGACGTGCGCCGTCTCGTCCGACATCTGCTTGTGCTGGGTGACGGTGTGCCCCAGGAACACCTCGCCCTCGTCCTCGCTGTACTTGAGGGGGCCCAAGCGGTCGGAGAGCCCCCAGCGGGTGACCATGTTGCGCGCGATCTCGGTCGCCCGCTGGATGTCGTTGCTCGCGCCGGTGGTGACGAAGTCCGGGCCGAAGATCAGCTCCTCGGCGAGCCGCCCCCCGAACAGGCTCGAGATCTGGCTGTCGAGCTGCTCGCGGGTGTAGTTGTAGCGGTCCTCCTCGGGCAGGAACATCGTCACCCCGAGCGCGCGCCCGCGGGGGATGATGGTGACCTTGTACACCGGGTCGTGCGAGGGCACGAGCAGCCCCACGATGGCGTGGCCGGCCTCGTGGTAGGCGGTGAGCTTCTTGTCGCGCTCGCTCATGACCATGGAGCGGCGCTCCGCGCCCATCATGATCTTGTCCTTGGCGCGCTCGAAGTGGTCCATGTCCACCGTGCGGCGGTTCGCGCGGGCGGCGAACAGCGCCGCCTCGTTCACCAGGTTGGCGAGGTCCGCCCCCGAGAAGCCCGGCGTGCCGCGGGCGATGATGCTCGCCTTGACGTTCTTGTCGAGCGGGACCTTGCGCATGTGCACCCGCAGGATCTGCTCGCGGCCCCGGATGTCGGGCAGGGGCACCACCACCTGACGGTCGAAGCGGCCCGGGCGCAGCAGGGCCGGGTCCAGCACGTCCGGCCGGTTGGTGGCCGCGATGACGATGACCCCCTCGTTGCCGTCGAACCCGTCCATCTCGACCAGCAGCTGGTTGAGCGTCTGCTCGCGCTCGTCGTGCCCGCCGCCGAGACCGGCCCCCCGGTGCCGGCCCACCGCGTCGATCTCGTCGATGAAGATGATGCACGGGGCGTGCTTCTTGGCTTGGTCGAACATGTCGCGCACGCGCGAGGCGCCGACCCCGACGAACATCTCCACGAAGTCCGAGCCGGAGATGGTGAAGAACGGCACCTTGGCCTCGCCGGCGATGGCCTTGGCGAGCAGGGTCTTGCCCGTGCCGGGCGAGCCCACCATCAGCACCCCGCGCGGGATCTTGCCCCCGAGCTTCTGGAACTTCGCCGGGTCGCGGAGGAAGTCGACCAGCTCGCGCACCTCCTCCTTCGCCTCCTCGACCCCGGCCACGTCCGAGAAGGTGACCTTGACCTGGTCCTCCCCGATGAGCCGGGCGCGGCTGCGGCCGAACGAGAGCGCCCCCCGGCCACTGCCGCCGCCCTGCATCTGGCGCATGAAGAAGATCCACACCGCCACCAGGAGCAGCATGGGGAACCACGAGATGAAGATCTGCATGAGCAGGCCCTGCTGCTCGGGCGGGCGGGCGTCGATGGTGACCCCCGCGTCCAGCAGCTCGCCCACCAGGGAGCGGTTGTCGGTCTCGGGGGTATAGGTGGTGAAGACCTTGCCGGTGTGGGTGCGGCCCTCGATGTCCCGCCCTTCGATGACGACCCTCTGGACCAGGCCCTGGCGCACGTCGGAGATGAACTCGGAGTAGTCGACCCGCTCGGCCGCCGACCGGTGCGGGCCGAAGCTGTTGAACACCGACATGAGCACCAGGGCGATGATCACCCAGAGGATCAGATTCTTGGCCATTCCGTTCATCATGCCGAACCGGTTCGCGCCGCGGGGCGCGCGGACGCCGGATTATACGCGATACCCGCTCGCCACCAGATAGACCTCGGACGAGCGGGGCCGCGAAGCGCGGGGCTTGCGCACCCGCACCGCGGCGAAGCGCTCGCGCAGCCCCGCCACCAGCGGCTCGAAGCCTTCCCCCTGGAAGGCCTTGGCCACGAAGACGCCGCCCGGCACCAGCACCCGGCCGGCGAAGTCGAATGCGAGCTCCACGAGATGCATCGCCCGCGGCTGGTCCACCGCCTTCATGCCTCCCATATGGGGCGCCAGATCGGAAAGCACAAGGTCCGCCCCGCCCGGTCCGAGGGCCGCGACGAGGGCGGCCAGCGCCTCCTCGCCGGCGAAGTCGCCCTGGACGAACTCCACCCCGGGGAGCGGCGGCATCGGCAGGCGGTCGAGCGCCACCACCCGCCCCGCCCCCCGGCGCCCGAGGTACTGGCACCAGGCGCCGGGCGCGGCCCCGAGGTCCACCGCCGTGCAGCCGCGGCGCACCAGGCGGTAGCGCTCGTCGAGCTCCGCGAGCTTGTAGACCGAGCGCGCCCGGTAGCCTTCGGCGCGGGCGCGCCGGACGTACTCGTCGTCACGCCACGCTTCGACCCAGCGGCGCGCCACGGCGAGGTCCGGTCAGCGGTATTCGACGCTGACGACCTCGTACTCGCGCTCCCCGCCGGGAGCGCTGACGGAGACCGTATCGCCCTCGTAGCGGCCGATGAGGGCGCGCGCGAAGGGCGAGGAGACGGACAGGCGCCCTTCGGAGGTCTCGGCCTCCATCGCCCCCACGATCTGGTAGGCGTGCCGCTCGCCGGTCTCCACCTCGATGAGGCTCACGGTGGCGCCGAACACGACCCGCCCGTCCGCGGAGAGGGTGCTCGGGTCGAGGACGCGGGCGACCGCGAGGTGGGACTCGATCTCCGCGATGCGGCCCTCGAGGAAGCTCTGCTCCTCGCGCGCCGCGTGGAACTCGGCGTTCTCGCGCAGGTCGCCGTGCTCGCGCGCCTCGCCGATGGCGCGGATGACGCGCGGGCGCTCCACGTTGCGCAGCCGCTCGAGCTCCGCGCGCAGCCGCTCGGCCCCGGCGGCGGTGATCGGCGGACGATCGCTCACGACGGCGCCCCCGCCGCGGCGCCGCCGCCGCGCGGACGCGGGCCGCGCACCGCTTCGCTACTGCCGCAGACCCAGCACATCGCGCATATCGTAAAGACCGGCCTCGCGCCCTTGCAACCAGCGCGCGGCGCGCATGGCGCCCTCGGCGTAGTTGAGCCGGCTCCACGCCCGGTGGACGATCTCCACCCGCTCGCCGGCGCCCGCGAACATCACCGTGTGCTCGCCCACCATGTCGCCCCCGCGGACGGTCGCGAAGCCGATGGTCTCGCGCCCGCGCACCCCGGTATGCCCCTCGCGGCCGTAGACGGCGCACTCGTCGAGGCTCCGCCCGAGGGCGTCGGCCACGACCTCGCCCATCCGCACCGCCGTGCCCGAAGGCGCGTCCACCTTGTTGCGGTGGTGGGCCTCCACGATCTCGACGTCGGTATCGGCGCCGAGCGCCCGCGCCGCCACCTCGATGAGGTGGAAGCACACGTTGACCCCGACGCTCATGTTGGGCGCGGCCAGCACCGGCACGTCCCCGGCGCAGGCCGCGATCCGGTCCCGCTCCGCGGGCGAGTGGCCGGTGGCCCCGATGACGATCCGCCGCCCGGCGGCGCGGCAGGCCTCGGCCGCGACGGCGCTGCCGGCGGCGGTGCTGAAGTCGATCAGCACGTCCGCGGCGGCGAGCGCCGCCGGCAGGTCGTCGCCGATCTCGACCCCGAGGGGGCCGGCCCCGGCGAGCACCCCGGCGTCGGCGCCGAGCGCCTCGTGCCCCGGGTGTTCGAGCGCGCCGACGCACTCGAGGTCCGCGCGCCCGGCGCACACCGCCACCAGCGTGCGGCCCATGCGGCCCGCCGCCCCCGCGATCGCCACCCGCAACGTCTTCTCCGCGCTCATGGCCGCATGTCCTCGAAGAACCGCTTGACGCCATTGAACCACGATGCGGCGCGCGGCGCGTGCTCGGCGCCGTCGCCGGCGAGCGTCGAGTCGAGCTCGCGCAGGAGCTCCTTCTGGCGCGACGTGAGCCGCACCGGCGTCTCGACCGCCACCCGGCACAGGAGGTCGCCGGGGCCGCGCCCGCGCAGCGGCTTCACCCCCTTGCCGCGCAGCCGGAACTGCCGGCCGGTCTGCGTGCCTTCCGGGATCTTGAGCCGCACCGCGCCGTCCAGGGTGGGCACCTCGACCTCCCCGCCGAGCGCGGCGGTGGAGAAGGCGATGGGCGTCTCGCACAGGAGGTCGCCCCCCTGCCGCTCGAAGATGGGATGGGCGCGCACCGCGATCTCGACGTAGAGGTCGCCGGGCGGACCGGAGCGAACGCCCCGCTCCCCCTCCCCCGTGAGCCGGATGCGGTCGCCGGTATCGACCCCGGGCGGGATCTTCACCGACAGCGTCTTCTCGTCCCGCACCTGCCCGGCGCCGCCGCACGCGGCGCACGGGTCGGCGATGACGCTGCCCCGCCCCCGGCAGCGCGGACAGGTCTGCTGCAGGGAGAAGAAGCCCTGCTGCAGGCGCACCTGCCCGCTGCCGCCGCAGGTCTCGCAGCCGCTCGGCTGCGTGCCGGGGCGCGCGCCGCTCCCGCCGCAGGTCCCGCAGTCCACGACGGTCGGGATGCGGATGGTCACCGTGTCGCCCGCCACCGCGCGTTCGAGGTCTAGCTCGAGCGGGTAGCGCAGGTCCGCCCCCCGGTAGGCCCTCGCCCCGCTCCGGCCGCCGCCGCGGGCGCCGAAGATGTCCCCGAACACGTCGTCGAAGACGTCCCGGAAGCCGCCCCCGAAACCGCCCGCCGCGTGGAACCCCTCGGCGTTCACCCCGCCGTGGCCGAAGCGGTCGTAGGCCGCGCGCTTGTCCGGATCGGACAGGACCTCGTAGGCCTCCTTCGCCTCCTTGAAGCGATCCTCGGCCTCCCCGTCGTCCGGGTTGCGGTCGGGGTGGTACTTCATCGCGAGGCGGCGGTACGCCTTCTTCACGGCGTCCTCGCCGGCGCCGCGCTCGACGTCCAGCACCTCGTAGTAGTCGCGCTTCGCCATCACCCGGACCCGTTATCCCCTCGACACGGCCCCGGCGCGGCGCCCCCGCTCCGGGCCGCCGCGCGGCGCGGCGCGCGCCCGCGTACCGCTACTTCTTGTCGTCGCCCCCGACCTCCTCGAACTCCGCGTCGACCACGCCCTCGTCCGCGCCGGCCCCGGCGCCGCCGGCGTCCGCGCCGTCCGCTCCCCCCGGCCCGCCGCCGCCCTCGGACTGCGCCTTGGCGTAGGCCTTCTCCGCGAGCTTGGCCGACAGCTCCGAGAGCGTCTTCGAGCGGGTCTCGATGGCTTCCCGGTCGTCGCCGTCGATGGCCTCCTTCAGGGACCCGATCGCCTCCTCGACGGACTTGCGCTCGGCCTCGTCCACCTCCTCGCCGAGGTCCTCGAGCGACTTGCGGGCGGCATGCACCAGGGCGTCGGCGCGGTTGCGCACGTCCACCAGCTCGCGGAACTTGCGGTCCTCGTCGGCGTGCGCCTCCGCGTCCTTGACCATGCGCTCGATCTCGTCGTCCGAGAGCCCGCTCGAAGCCCGGATCACGATGGACTGCTCGCGCTGCGTGGCCTTGTCCTTGGCCGACACGTTGAGGATGCCGTTGGCGTCGATGTCGAAGGTGACCTCGATCTGGGGCATGCCCCGCGGCGCGGGCGGGATGTCGGCGAGGTCGAAGCGCCCGAGGAGCTTGTTGTCCTGCGCCCGGTCGCGCTCGCCCTGCAGCACGTTCACGGTGACCGCGGTCTGGTTGTCGTCCGCCGTCGAGAACGTCTGCTGCGCCTTGGTCGGGATGGTGGCGTTCTTCTCGATGAGCTTGGTCATCACCCCGCCCAGGGTCTCGATGCCGAGCGAGAGCGGGGTCACGTCGAGGAGCAGCACGTCCTTCACGTCGCCCGCCAGCACCCCGGCCTGGATCGCGGCCCCCATCGCCACCGCCTCGTCGGGGTTCACGTCGCGGCGGGGCTCGCGCCCGAATACGCCCTGGACCACCTCCTGCACCTTGGGCATGCGGGTCTGGCCGCCCACCAGGATCACGTCGGAGACGTCCGACGCGGACAGCTTGGCGTCCTTCAAGGCGGTCTCGCACGGCTCGACGGTGCGCGCGATGAGCTCCTCCACCAGCGCCTCCAGCTTGGCGCGCGTGAGGCGGATGTTGAGGTGCTTCGGCCCGCTCGCATCGGCCGTGATGTAGGGCAGGTTGACCTCGGTCTGCTGGCTCGACGAGAGCTCGATCTTGGTCTTCTCCGCCGCCTCCTTCAGCCGCTGCAGGGCGAGCGGGTCGTTGTGGAGGTCGATGCCGGAGGACTTGCGGAACTCGTCGGCGAGGTAGTCCATGATCCGCAGGTCGAAGTCCTCTCCCCCGAGGAAGGTGTCGCCGTTGGTCGAGAGCACCTCGAACTGGTGCTCGCCGTCGACCTCCGCGATCTCGATGATCGAGATGTCGAACGTCCCGCCACCGAGGTCGTAGATGGCGATGCGGCTGTCGCCGCGCTTCTTGTCCATGCCGTAGGCGAGGGCGGCGGCGGTCGGCTCGTTGATGATCCGCTTCACCTCGAGACCGGCGATGCGCCCCGCGTCCTTCGTCGCCTGGCGCTGCGAGTCGTTGAAGTAGGCGGGCACGGTGATGACCGCGTCCGTCACCGGCTCGCCGAGGTAGTCCTCCGCCGTCTGCTTCATCTTCATGAGCACGCGCGCGGAGATCTCGGGCGGCGACATCTTGCGGTCCTCGACCGCCACCCACGCGTCGTCGTTGGAGTCGGCCTTGACGATCTCGTAAGGCACCATCTGGATGTCGCGCTGCACCACGTCGTCGGAGATGCGCCGGCCGATGAGCCGCTTCACCGCGAACACGGTGTTCTTGGGGTTGGTCACCGCCTGGCGCTTCGCGGACTGTCCGACCAGCACCTCGGAGTCGGCGCCGAAGGCGACGATGGAAGGCGTGGTGCGGTCGCCCTCGCTGTTCTCGATGACGCGCGGGCTGCCGCCCTCCATCACCGCCACACAGGAGTTCGTGGTGCCGAGGTCGATGCCGATGGTCTTGGCCATGTCGTTGCTGCTCCGATGGGTCCCGAGGACAGGAGTTCAATATGCGGCGCGGCGCGCCGAATTCAACCGGACCCGGAACCGGGACCCGAACCGGGCTACTTCGAGAC
>CAZSPS010000416.1:0-11315 GCA_964608875.1 uncultured Ectothiorhodospiraceae bacterium | reverse complement strand
GATGAGCGCCGCGGGAGAGGGCGGCTCCACCCCCGAGGCGCGGGTGGAGGCGGCGTTCGCCGCGGGCTGCGACGCGGCGCTGGTCCTGAACGACCGGCCTGCCCTGGTGCGGGTGCTGGACGGGTGGCGGCCGGCGGGCGCGGGGGGCGCTGCGTCCCGGGGCGCGCGCGGCCTCGAACGGCTGCGCCCGGCGGGGCGGCCCGAGGCGGACACGGCGGCGTACCGCGCCGCGCGCGCGCGCCTCGAGGAGTTCGCCGGGGCGGGGTAGTGCGCGCCCGGCGCACGGTGTTGCGAGAACGAAGGGGAGCGGTGCGATGGAGCACGGGGATTCGAAGGCGTTGTCGGGGGTGCGGGTGCTCGACCTCACCCAGTTCGAAGCGGGGCCGTCGTGCACGGAAGCCCTGGCATGGCTCGGCGCCGACGTGGTCAAGGTGGAGAACCCGAACGGGGGGGACCAGGGGCGCCAGGCGTCCACCGACACGCCCGGCCTCGACTCGCACTACTTCCTGCTGCTGAACGCCAACAAGCGCAGCATCGTCTGCGACTTGAAGTCTCCCGAAGGCCGGGCGCGGCTGGAGGCGCTGCTTGCGAAGGCGGACGTGTTCATCGAGAACTTCGGCCCCGGTGTCGTCGAGCGGCTCGGCTTCGGCTGGGAGCGGGTGCGCGAGCTCAACCCGCGCGCGATCTACGCGAGCATCAAGGGCTTCTCCCCCGAGAGCCCCTACGCCGAATTCCTCAGCTTCGACATGATCGGCCAGGCCGCGGGCGGCGCGCTCAGCATCACCGGAGAGGAGGGCGCGCGGCCCATCCGCCCCGGACCCACCATCGGCGATACGGGCACCGGGCTGCATTGCGCGATCGGGATCCTCGCCGCCCTCCACCAGCGCGGGCGCACCGGGCGCGGGCAGCGGATCGAGGTCGCGATGCAGGACGCGGTCACCAACTACTGCCGCATCTCGTACGCCCAGGTGCTGTCCACCGGCGAGCCGCCCCGACGCACCGGCAACCGGGTGGGGCTCGGCGCCACCGCGCCCATGGACGTGTTCCCGTGCAAGGGCGGCGGCCCGGACGACTACTGCTACGTCTACACCACCCGCGCCCACAACGGCCACTGGGAGCGTCTGCTCGGTGTCATCGGGCGCGAGGACCTGCGCGGCGACCCGCGGTTCGCCACCCCGTCCGAGCGCGGCCGGCACCGCGCGGAGGTGGACGAGCTGGTGGCGTCCTGGACCCGCACCCGCACCAAGCAAGAGGTGATGCGGACCCTCGGCGAGGCGGGGGTGCCGGCGGGGGCGGTGTTCGGCACCAAGGAGCTGTGGGAGGACGAGAACATGCGCGCGCGCGGGCTGTTCGCGACCGTCGACCACCCCACGCGGGGGCAGGTCGCCATTCCCGGCTGGCCGGTGCGGATGTCGGACTCGGAGGTGGAGGTGACCGCCGCCCCCATGCTCGGCGCGGATACCGAGGCGGTGCTGGAGGAGTGGCTCGGCGCCGCCGCCGGCGCGCCCGCCGCGCCGCAGGAGGAAGAGGGGCGGGCGGCGGCCGACTGAGGTCCGCGTCCGGCTTACGGGAGGAAGGGGAGGAAGCCGCCGCCTGCGTTGCCGCCGGCGACGAGGGCGAGCCAGCCCGCGAGGGCGAGCCAGGGGCCGAACGCGATGGGGGCGTTGCCCTTGCCGGCGAGGAGGCCGGCCGCCGCGCCTGCGGCGGCGGCGAGGAACACCACCCCGGGCAGGGCCTCCCAGCCGAGCCAGGCCCCCAGCATCGCGGTCAGCTTCAGGTCGCCCGAGCCGAGGCCCTCCCGGCCCCGCAGCAGCCGGTATCCGCGCTGCGCGAGCCACAGCGCGCCGTAGCCTCCCATCGCTCCCAGCACCGCGCTCGGCAGGGCGGCGAAGGCGGTCCCGCCGCCCGCGAGCGCCAAGTTGAAGCCGAGCCCCGCCCACAGCGTGGGCAGGGTGATCGCATCGGGCAGGAGGCGGTGCTTCAAGTCGATGGCGGCGAGCGCGACCAGCGCGCAGGTGAGGGCGGACGCGCCCAGGGCCGCCCAGCCGGGGCCGAAGCGCCACGCGCATGCGGCGGCGCCGGCCGCGCACAGGAGCTCGACCAGGGGGTAGTGGAGCGGGATCGGCGCGCCGCAACCGGCGCACCGCCCCCGCAGCAGGACGAAGCCCGCGAGCGGGACGAGCCCCCGCCACGGCACCGGCCGCGCGCAGCGGGGGCAGTGCGAGCGGGGCGCGGCGAGGCTGAGGCGCTCCTCCGGCGGCGGCGGCGCGCCGGTCAGCTCGGCCGCCTCCCTGCGCCAGGCCGCCTCCAGCATGAGCGGCAGCCGGTGGACGACCACGGTGACGAAGCTGCCGGCCGCGAGTCCGGCCGCGGCCAGGGCGAGGACGAACGCCCCCGGATCGGCCACGCCTATACCATCCACACCAGGGTCGCCATGCGTCCCGTCGCCGCTCCGTCGCGGCGGTGCGAGAAGAAGCGGGCCGAGTCGTCCGCAGTGCACGTCCCTCCGCCGTGCACCGAACCCACCCCGGCCCGTTCGAGCCGCCGCCGCGCGAGGACCTCGAGGCTCGCCAGCCACTTGCCGGGTGCGGCGGGCCGGAAGGCGGCGCCGGCCTCCGGGTCGCTGGCGAGCGCGGCGTTCCGCACGTCGCGGCCCACCTCGTAGCGGGCGGCCCCGATCGCGGGGCCGAGCCACGCCATGAGGGATGCGGGCGGGACCGCCATGGCCCGCACGGCGGCCTCGAGCACTCCGGCCGTGACCCCCTTCCACCCCGCGTGCGCGGCGGCCACCACGGTGGCCTCGGCGTCGCATAGCAGGACCGGCAGGCAGTCCGCGGAGAGCACCGCGCACACCAGCCCCGGTTCCCGCGCCACGATGACGTCGGCCTCAGCCTCGGCGTCGGCGGCGCGGAGCCCGGAGCGCCGCCCGGCCTCGGCCACCTCCGTGCCGTGGTTCTGGCGCAGCCACCTGGGTTCTTCCGGAAGGTCGAGGCAACGCCGGAGCCGCGCCCGGTTCTCGCGCACCGCTTCCGGGTCGTCCGCCACGCGGCTGGAGAGGTTGAGCGAGCGCCAGGCCCCCTCGCTCACCCCGCCCGTGCGGGTGGTCGACGCCGCCCGCACCCGTTCCGGCGCCGGCCACTCGGGCCGGATCGGCCGCGGGCCGTCGTGCGGGCGGCTCATCTCCGGTCCGCTTCCGCGCTTGCCGTGCCCGCCCCGCTCGCCTTGCCTGCCCCTGCCGCACCGCCCGCCGCGCCGGCCGGAACGGCAGCTTCGTCCCCGGCGTCGTCGGCCGCGTCGGCCTCGAGGGCGGCGAGCAGATCCCGGAGGTCGGCCGGCGGCTCCGCCGTCCACACGCACTCGCGCCCCGTGACGGGGTGCGCCAGCGTCAGCCGGGCCGAGTGCAGGGCCTGCCGGCGGAACCCCGCGAGCGCCTCGCGCAGGGCGGGGGCCGCCCCCGCCGGGAGGACGGGCCGCCCGCCGTAGTCCGGGTCTCCCACCAGGGGGAAGCCGCGATGGGCGAGATGCACCCGGACTTGGTGGGTGCGCCCGGTCTCCAGACGCACCGAGAGGGCGGTGTGCGCCCGGTAGCGGGCCGCGACCCGGTAGTGGGTGACGGCGGGCCGCGCGTTGCGGTGGGTCACCGCCATGCGGGTCCGGTGGGTGGGGTGGCGGCCGATCGGGGCGTCCACCACCCCGCCCGCGATCACCCGTCCGCGGACCACCGCGAGGTATTCGCGCCCGACGGCGCGCCCGCTCATCTGCTCCACCAGGGACTTGTGGGCGGTCAGGGTGCGGGCCACCACGAGCAGTCCGCTCGTGTCCTTGTCGAGACGGTGCACGAGGCCCGCCCGCGGCAGCGAGGCCAGCGCGGGGTCGCGGTGGAGGAGGGCGTTGACGAGGGTGCGGCCCGGGTGTCCGGGGCCCGGATGGACGACCATCCCGGCCGGCTTGTCGATGACGAGGAGCGCCTCGTCCTCGTAGCGCACGGCGAGCTCGGCGGGCCAGGCCGCGCCGCCCGCATCCGGAGCGTCTTCCGCGGGCGGGCGCAGCTCGATCCGGTCGCCGGCCTGCACCGGGTCCCGCGGGCGGCGGGTGCGGCTCTCCACGGTGGCCCGCCCCTCGCGGATCCAGCGCTGCAGCCGCCCCCGCGAATACCCGCCGGCGAGCGCCGCGAGCGCCACGTCGAAACGCTGTCCGGCGAGCTCCTCGGGGACCGTGAACCGCGCGGGCGCTTCGGTTACCCTATCGTTCATGAGGCGCCATGCAGGATTGCTCGTCGCCGCGGCGCTGCTCGCGGCCGGATGCTCGGGTGCGGGACCGTCCGATCCCACCCGGGACTGGACGGAGCGAAAATTGTATCTCGAAGCCAAGGCGGCGCTCGACGACGGCGACTACGAGCTGGCCATCGACTACTACGGGAAGCTCGACGCCCGCTTCCCGTTCGGGAGCTACACCGAGCAGGGCCGGCTCGAGCTCATCTACGCGTACTACAAGTACCGGGAGCCGGAGTCCGCCCTGGAGGAGGCCAACCGGTTCATCGAGTCCCATCCGAACCACCCCAACGTCGCCTACGCCTACTACCTGAGGGGGCTCGTGAACCACAAGCGCCGCTACACGTGGTGGGAGCGCCTGGTGAAGGTGGACCGCGCGGAGCGCGATACCACGCACAGCGTGCAGGCGTTCGCCGACTTCAAGGCGCTGGTGGAGCGGTTTTCCGAGACCGGCTACGCGGTGGACGCGCGCGAGCGGATGGCCGGGCTGCGCGAGGAGATCGGGCGCCACGAGCTGGTGGTGGCGGAGTTCTACCTCGGGCGCGGGGCGTGGGTGGCGGCGGCGGCCCGCGCCGAGTACGTCGTCAAGAACTTCCCGAGCTCGTCTTCGGCGCCGCGCGCCCTCTCGATCATGGCGCTCGCGTACCGGGCGCTCGGTCTCGACGGGCTGGCCGAGGATGCGCTGCGGGTGCGGCGGGCGAACTTCCCCGGGTACGCCGAACCCGCTCCGGC
The DNA here is from genome assembly GCA_964608875.1 of uncultured Ectothiorhodospiraceae bacterium. Taxonomy (GTDB): domain Bacteria; phylum Pseudomonadota; class Gammaproteobacteria; order HK1; family HK1; genus JAJDXW01. The sequence goes on along the minus strand of CAZSPS010000416.1, from coordinate 6,312 downwards.
CGGAGCGGCGGCCGGCGGCTAGATGGCCGCCGCGCCCCGCTCTCCGGTGCGGATCCGGACCACGGTATCCACGGGCGAGACGAAGATCTTGCCGTCGCCGAACCTGCCGGTGCGCGCGGCCTCGGTGAGGGCCTCGATGCAGGCTTCCACCCGCTCGTCTTCGACCACCGTCTCGATCTTGAGCTTGGGCAGGAAGTCGATCACGTACTCCGCCCCCCGGTACAGCTCGGTATGCCCCTTCTGGCGGCCGAACCCCTTGACCTCCGACACCGTCATGCCCCGGATGCCGATCTCGGACAGCGCCTCGCGGACGTCGTCGAGGCGGAAGGGTTTGATGATGGCCGTGATGCACTTCATGGGCGTGGGCCGCTTGGCGGCGCCGGCGGCGGCGATGCCGGGGGGCGCGATTGTAGCCCGCGCCGGGGGCGGTGCGTGAACCGGGGCGGCCAGGGCGGCCTGACCGTGATCGAGCTGATGATCGTGATCGCGATCCTCGGCATCGTGGCCGCGGTGGCGATGCCGGCGTGGCGCGACTACGCGGCGCGCGCGCGCATCCAGAGCGCGGCCGACGCCGCGGCCCCGCACCGGGAAGCGCTCGCACGCGCGTGCCGGGAGGGGCGCGGGCTCGAGGGCGCGGGGAACGAGCGCCTGGGACTCGCTCCGGGCGCATCGGCCGCGGCGGCGAGCGGCGGGTATGCGGCCGAGGTGCGGGCGATCGGGGTCGGCCCGGCTTCGGCGGCCGTCGCCGTGACCCTGGGGGACGTGGGGGGCGGCGTGCCGGAGGGGAGCCGCCTCGACATCGCCGGAGCGTGCGAGGCCGGCCGCATGACCTGGACCGTCGGCGCGCGGGGGGTCCCGCGCAAGCTCCTGCCCGCCGTCCCTTGACGCCGCCGCCGCCGCCAGGGCCGGCCCCGTCTCCCGTTTCGCCTCAGGGCTGGGCGCAGCGCAGCGTGTCGCGGAACAGCCGGCGGTTGGTGGCCACGATGTCGCCCCGCTCGAGGAAGTCCTCCCCTCCGTCCGGCGCGGACACGAGCCCCCCCGCCTCGCGCACCAGCAACACCCCGCCCGCGATGTCCCAGGTATGCAGCCCCGCTCCGCAGAAGCCGTCGAAGCGCCCCGCCGCCACGTAGGCCAGATCGAGGGCGGCCGAGCCGGTGCGCCGCCGCAGCACGCCGCGGTCCGCCAGCTTGGCCCCGAAGCGCACGTCGAGACGCGGCGGGATCGACAGGCCGAACACCGACTCGGCCAGGTCGTCCCGCCGGCTCACCCGGATGCGGCGGCTGTCGAGCTGGGCGCCCCAGCCGCGGGTGGCGGTGAACAGCTCGTTGCGGCGCGGGTCGTAGACCACCGCGTGCTCCAGCCGCTCGCCCTCGCGCACCGCGATGGAGACCGCGTAGTGCGGGATCCCGCGCAGGTAGTTGGCGGTGCCGTCGAGGGGATCGACGATCCAGGTCACCGCCTCCTTGCCGGCGCGCGCCCCGCGCTCCTCCGCCAGGAACCCGTGGCGGGGGTAGAACTCGCGCACGGTGGAGAGGATCGCGCGCTCGGCGGCGCGGTCCACCTCGGTCGAGAAGTCGCCCGGGCCCTTGCGCTCCACTCCGATGTCCGCGACCCGCGTGTGGTAGCGCAGGATGATGTCGCCCGCGCGGCGCGCGGCGCGGACGGCGACGTTCACGATGGGATGCATGGCGCGCTATTTTATCTTCCCGCCCGCCTCCCATGGGCGCCGGGGTGGGGGACGCGATGACGGCGGCGCTCGCGAACGTGCGGATCGTGCTGGTCGCGCCGACCCATCCCGGGAACGTCGGCGCGGTGGCGCGCGCCATGCGCACCATGGGGCTCCGGGACCTGTGGCTGGTGCGGCCCCGCCGGTTCCCGAGCGCCGAGGCGACCGAGCGTGCGGCGGGGGCGTTCGAGGTCCTGGATCGGGCGCGGGTCGTGGACGAGCTGGCCGAGGCGCTGGCGGAGTGCCGTTGGGCGGTGGCGGCGACCGCCCGCCCGCGGCGTCTCGAGTGGGAGGTGCTCGACCCGGCCGCGGCCGCCGGCGAGTTGGTCCGGCGGGCGCCGGCGGGACCGGTGGCGGCGGTGTTCGGGCGCGAGAGCAAGGGGCTCTCGAACGAGGAGGTCGACCAGTGCCAGGCGGTGCTCCGCATCCCCACGGACCCGGACTTCCGCTCCCTCAACGTGGCGGCGGCGGTCCAGATCCAGGCCTACGAGATCGCGCGCGCCGCTGCCGCCGCGGCGGCCGGGGAGGAGGCGGGCGGCGCGCCGCCGCCACCGGGCGCAGAGCGGGGGAAGGGAGCGCCGGGAGACGGGTCCGGGGCGGTGACCGTGGCGGACCTCGAACGGCTGTACGGGCACTGCGCGCGGGCGCTCGCCGACATCGGCTACCTGGACCCCGCCCGCCCCCGGCTGCTCATGCGCCGGCTGCGCCGGCTCGTCGCCCGCGCCGGCCTCGAGCGCGAGGAGCTGGACCTCCTGCGCGGCATCCTCACCGCCGCCCAGCGGGCGGCGGGGGCGGAGCCGCCGCCGCGCGCTTGAGCCGTGCGGCGCCCTCCGTCCCGGTCCCGGCGGCGGGGCGCCGCCGGCGTCGCCGCCCGGTCCGTCACCCGTCCGGCGCGGCGGGGCGGCCGTCGATCCAGGCGCGCCCGCCGCGCAGCTCGATGCGCCCCGCCTCGAACCGGCGCACCACCCGCGGCAGCAGGCGGTGCTCGCGTTCGAGCACCCGCGCCGCAAGCGAGTCCGGCGTGTCGTCCGGCTGCACCGGCACCCGCTCGCGTGCGATGATCGGCCCCGCGTCGAGGTCCGCGTTCACGAAGTGCACGGTGCAGCCGTGCTCGGAGACGCCCGCGGCGAGCGCCCGCTCGTGCGTGCGAAGCCCGGGGAAGGCGGGGAGCAGGGAAGGGTGGATGTTGATGAGCCGGCCCTCGAACCGTTCCACGAACCCTTTCCCCAGGACCTGCATGAAGCCCGCGAGTACCACGAGGTCCGCCCGCCCGCCCGCGGCGCTGCGCTCCACCCGCTCGGCGAGCGCTTCGTCGAACGCGGCGCGCGATGCGAAGCGGCGGCGGTCGAGGCGGTGCGCCGCGATGCCGGCCGCCTCGGCCCGGCCGAGGGCGGGGGCGTGCGGGTCGTCGCTCACCACCGCCGCCACCGGGCGCCCCGCGTCGATGAGGGCCTGCAGGTTGCTGCCGCGCCCCGATACCAGGACCACGGTCTCGAAGCGTCCGCCCGGCCCCGCCACCGCAGGCTCAGCCGATGACGACCCGCGCGCGCTCGCCGGGCTCGGCGACGGCCACCTCGCCGATGACCGCCGGCCGCTCGCCCGCCTCCTCGAGGAGCCGCAGCGCGTCGGCCGAGTGGTGCGGGGAGACCACGACCGTCATGCCCACCCCGCAGTTGAACGTGCGGACCATCTCTTCGTCGCGGATCGCTCCCGCCTCCCGCACCCAGCGGATGGCCGGGGGCTCGTCCCACTGCCGCCGGTCGAGCCGTGCGGCGAGGCCCGGCGGGAGGATGCGCGCGACGTTGTCGACGATGCCGCCGCCGGTCACGTGGGCGATGCCCTTGACGGGCGCGCCGGCGAGGAGGCGCCGCACCGCGCCGGCGTAGATGCGGGTCGGGGTCATCAGGCACTCCCCCAGGGTGCGGGCGCCGTCGAACGGCTCGGAGAGGGCGGCGCCGGACAGCTCCAGGACCTTCCTCACCAGGGAGAAGCCGTTCGAGTGGAGGCCGCTCGACGGCAGCCCGAGGATGCGGTCGCCGGGCAGGATGCCGGCGCCGTCCACCACGCGGTCCTCCTCTACGAGGCCGAGGCAGAAGCCCGCGAGGTCGAAGTCCCCCTCGGCATAGATGCCGGGCATCTCGGCGCTCTCGCCCCCCACCAGCGCCGCGCCGGCCAGCTCGCAGCCGCGCGCCACCCCCTCGATCACGCTCTGGGCGGTGTCCGGGTCGAGCCGGCCCATGGCGAGGTAGTCGAGGAACAGCACGGGCTCGGCTCCGTGCGCGAGCACGTCGTTCGCGCACATGGCCACGAGGTCGATGCCCACCGTGTCGTAGCGCCCGGTCTCGACCGCGAGCCGCAGCTTGGTGCCCACCCCGTCGGCGGCGGTGACCAGCAGCGGCTTCCCGTACCGGTCCAGGGGCAGCTTGTACAGGGCGGCGAACCCGCCCACTCCGGAGAGGACCTCGGGGCCGCAGGTGTGCCGCGCGACGGCCTTGATCCGGTCGACCAGACGGTTGCCCCGGTCGATGTCGACCCCGGCGTCGCGGTAGCTGAGGGATGGTTCGCCGGTGTCGGCCATGTCGGCGGTATTCGGATGCGGGACCCCGCTATTGTAGATTGAAGCGATGGACGGCCGGGAACCAAGACGGCGAGCCGCCCGCTCCGCGCGGCGGCGGGGCCGGTGGCTGGCGGCGGCGGCCGGCGCCGCCGCTGCCGCCGCCCTCGCGCTCGCGGTGGCGCTGCCGGGGACGGCGGCGCACGCCCAGTCCGGCGCGCAGTCCCTGGAGCGCTATCTCGACCTCTACACCGTGCGGGTGGCGGCGGAGAGCGCCGCCGGGGACCTCGCTCCGGCGCTTGCGAGCGCGCTCCGCCAGGTGCTGGTGAAGGTGACGGGGCGCCGGCGGCTGGAGGAGTCGGCTGGTGTCGTCGAAGCGCTCGCGAACCCCGAAGGGTTCGTGCAGCAGTACTTCTTCGAGTCCGATCCCGACTTCGGCCTGACGGTGAAGTTCGACGAGGGGGCGGTCCACGACCTCGTGGAGCGGCTGGGGCTCGGCCGCTGGAGCCGGGTGCGGCCCCTGGTGCTGGTCTGGCTGGTGGTGGAGGACGGGCAGGGCCGCAAGGCCTACGTGGGGGGCGGCACGCCCGCGGCCGGGGCGCTCGACGCGGTGGCGGCCGAGCGCGGCGTGCCCTTCCTCCTGCCGCTGCTCGACCTCGAGGACCGCGGCGCGCTCCCGGTATCGGCGCTGTGGGGCGGGTTCTCGGAGTCGATCCGCCGGGCCTCGGAGCGCTATGCGCCCGATGCGGTCCTCACCGGCCGCGCGCATCGGGACGAGGCCGGGTTGTGGCAGGTGCGCTGGACGCTGTTCGCGGACGTGGGCGGCGCGTTCGGGACGCTCGGCGAGAGCCTGGAGGCGGCCCTCGCCGAGGGGGTGCACCGGGTGGCGGACCGGTTCGCGGAGCGGTTCGCGCGCCGGGGCGAGTCGGCGTTCGCGGTGCCGGTGGCCGTGCATGGGGTCGAGGCGCTGGAGGACTACGCGCGGCTCGTCGCCTATCTCTCGTCCATCGACGTGGTGGAGCGGGTGCGGGTCGACCGGGTCGAGCGCTCGCGGGTGCGGCTCACCCTGCGGGTGCGGGGCGGGCTGCCGGTGCTGGCCGAGCTGGTCGCCCTCGGGCGCACCCTGGAGCCGCTGGAGAGCGGCGAGGAAGAGGGGCCGCCGCCCGGCACGGCGGCGGCGGGAGGGGAGGAGCGCGAGCAGCCGGCGGCGGTCCGTTACCGGCTGCGATGAGCGTCCCCGTACGCCAGTACCCGCTGGACTTCGCGACCGGCGACCCGCCGTCGTTCGAGAACTTCGTGCCGGGGCCGAACCGCGAGGCGGCGGCCATGGTGCGCGAGCTGGCGGCGGGGCGGGGCGAGCGCTACCTCTACCTCGCGGGGCCGGTGGGCGCGGGCAAGACCCATCTCCTGATCGCGGCCGCGCGCGCGGCCGGCGGCTTCTATTTCGACCCCGGCGACCCGGACCTCGGGTCCGGGGTGACGCGGGGCCTCGCCGCGGCGCGGCTGGTGTGCCTGGACGGGGTGGGGGCGGCGGCCGGGCGCCCGGAGTGGGAGCAGGCCCTGTTCCGCCTCTTCAACGAGCTCGAGGGCGCGGGCACGCCGCTCGTCGCCGCCGACCGCTCTCCCCCCGGCCGGCTCGGCCTCGCGTTGCCGGACCTCGCCTCGCGTCTCGCCTCCGGGCCCCTGCTGCGTCTCGGGGGGCTCTCCGAGCCGGACCTCGGGCAGGTGCTGACGGCGCGGGCGCGGGCGCGGGGGCTCGAGCTGCCGGCGCGGGTCGCGGCCTACGTGGTGCGCCGGGAGCGGCGCGACGCCGCCCATCTGCTGCGCCTGCTGGACCGCCTCGACCGGCAGTCCTTCGCGGCCGGGCGCCGCCTCACGATCCCCTTCGTGCGCGGCCTGCTCGACGGGGGTGACCGGGACTTGCCGCGGGACGGCGCCCCGGGCGCGGCGCGCGCGGAGGAAGGGGCCGCGGGAGAGGACGCGGCGGGGGAGGAGGCGGCGGGCTAGCCGCCGCCGTCCGGGCGGCGCAGGG
>CAZSPS010000415.1:0-4004 GCA_964608875.1 uncultured Ectothiorhodospiraceae bacterium | reverse complement strand
ACGGGATTGTCAAGCGCCAAGGCGACCGTGGCAGGCCGGTCCCAGCTCCCAGCCGGCCGACCGTGCCCCGATCCTCGCTCGCCATGCCCGTCATCGCCATGCCCATCGCCCGCGCCGCCGCAACCCTCGCACTTGATTCTCTCGCTCTTTTTACCACCCTCGCGGCCGAATGGACAGAAGATTGCCTAATGGCGTCAACACCCTCGCCCGCCGCAAACCGTAAACCGCACACCGCCTGCCGCGCATCCCGACGGAGGATGCGCATCATGAGCTCGCGGATCGGCCGGTCGGGGCCGGCCGGGTCGGGCATCGGACGGCGGTCTCCCCCGGGATCGCCTGCGCGTGCCATCCACGCGCGGTGAGCGCCGCCGCTCAGCTCCGCAGACGGCCGGGTCGTGTGCAGTCCGGTCTTGGTGTGGTGTAGAACGGCTGCGATCTCCACCTGGCTCGCACCAACGATTGTCTCGCCTTTGAACCCGATCCTCCGATCAAACCGAAAGCGGCCCAATTGGTGATGCCGCGTAGCTGAGCGCATCCGCTTCGCCCAAGCTTCAGGCGACGGCTCCGAGACCGTTCTTCGCCACCAGCGTCAGGAGCTTCAACGACGCGCCGCGCGGGCGCTTCTCGCCGCGCTCCCATTGGCTCACCAGGCCCGTCGTCACGTTGAGGTAGCGGGCGAACACCGCCTGGCTCGCGTTCTCGCGAAGCCGGATCTCGCGGATCCGCTCCGGCGGCATGTCCTCGACCGGCGTGAGGCACAGCTCGTCGAACGCCTTCATCGTCCGCTTCGACATCACGCCCGCTTCCGTCATGTCCAGAGCCGTCTCATGCACCGACGCCAGCACCTCGCTCTCATACCCCTTGGTCATCGCAGTCCACCTCGCTGATCGTCCCGTTCGCCAGCATCGCTTCCAGACCGGCGTCGTCCAGTCCCAGCATCTCGTCCGCCAGCGACCGCAACGCCGCGAGCTCCCTGGGGCGCAAATTCTCCCGGTCGCTCTTCGCGAACCCGTGGACGAAGAAAGCCCGGTGCCCACGACGAAACGCCACGATAACGCGGAACCCGCCGGACCGCCCCTGTCCCTGTCGGGCGACGCGCTGCTTGATGACGCCACCACCAAGATCGGCGCCGATCAAGCCCTTCGCCGCCCGCTCCACGGCTTGGCACAGTGCGCCATCCTCGATGCCTTCGCGAGCGGCAAAGCGCCCGAACGGCTTGGTCCTGAACGTGCGCAATCCGAGCCCCGCGCGCCTTTGCGATCATCATGCCGGGTGATATAGCACCGAGTATCATACGCCTCAATCCCCGGAGGCCCCGGGGGCCAGTGCGCCCCGTCCGCGACCGGCCGGTCTCAACCTCCGTATCCCGCCCTCTGCCCACGGCGTTGGCCATTCTCCAGCCGACCTACGCGCGAACGGCCGGCGCGGCGCCCCTCGGCCCGATCGGCACCGGCACGCATCGCGCCATCAAGAGCGAGAGTATCGGCCGGAAGCGGGCCGGCGGCGGGGTGTCCGGGGGAGGACGCCCTGGCCGCTGTTTCCCATTACCGGCAGACGGAGGCGGCACCATGCCCGCAGCGCTCGCGATCCCCGCCAACACGGCGGCGACCTTTCTCACCCACTTCTTCGGCAACGGCCTCGTCGACGACACCTATGTCGTCGAGCGGTTCCGTGCCCGCGCCGACGGCGACATTCGCCCGTGGTCCGGCGAGAGCCCGGCGCCGGCGAACAGGAAGGGCCGGCGCAAGGCGAAGCGCGCCACCGCCAGCCTGACGACGGTGAAGGAGCTGCGTCCCGCGCGCACCGAGATCATCATCTGCACCGGGCTCAAGACCCGCGGCGGCGTCCAGATCTGGGGGGATATCGCCTCGGGCCTTTTCCACGACCGCAGGCAGCGCGGCTGACAGCGCCCGTCACGGACGTCCGGCCGGCCAACCGACGGCCGGGCGTCCCTCGCCCCGGTTCCGACTCCGGCAGGGAGGACACGCCGATGGTCGATCCCGATATCCTGGTCAGGCGGGCGCGCGATCTGGAACGCTACCGCCGCCAGACCGCCGAGCGGCGCGCGAATAACCTCTGCCTGAAGTGTGGCAACCGGCCGCCCGCGTCCGGACGTACCCGGTGCGAGCCGTGCGCCGCGAAGAAGAGGCCCGCCGATCGCGCCCGCCATCGCCGGCGCACCGCCGAACATGCCGCCCGGGGCCTTTGCCTCAAATGCGGCAAGCGCGCGCCCGCGCCCGAGCGCACCCAGTGCGAGCCGTGCCTGGAGAAGGACCGCGCCGCCGGCCGGGCCAGGGACGCGCGGCTCAGGGCCGCCGGCATTCCGCGCCGCGATCCCGAGAAGACCCGCGAGTACGAGCGCGGGCGCTTCCGCCGTCTGATCGAGACCCGCCGTGCCGAGGGCTTGTGCACCGCCTGCGGCAAGGCCCCGCCCGCGCCCGGCCGCGCGACCTGCGAGCCGTGCCTGGAGGAACGCCGCATCGAGGATCGCGCCCGCTATGCGGCGGGCAAGGCGGCCGGGAAACCCTACGGCGGGGCCAACGCCGAGACCAGGCGCCGAAACAGCCGCGCGAGGCGCCGGCGGCGCAGGAAAGCGTGGCGCGAGGCGGGACTCTGCGTCCGCTGCGGCAAGCCGCCGGAGGTCGAGGGCGCCGCCACCTGCGCGTCCTGCAATGAGAAGCGCCGGGCCAAGGACCGCCGCAAGTATGCCCAACGCCGCGCCGCCGGGCTCTGCACCAAGTGCGGAACCCCCGCCTTCGACGGCCTGGCCTACTGCGGCCCCTGCGCCGCCAGCCGTAACGCCGGCCGTTCGACGGAGCGCAAGAACGAAGCCGCGCGGCGGCGATACGCCGAACGCCGGTCCCGCGACGCCTGCACCGATTGCGGGCGTCCGGCCTTCGGCGCCTGCCGCTGCCCAGACTGCGCGGAGCGGTCCTATCACCGCTCGGCGCATTTCAGGGGCATCCCCATCTGGGACCCGAGCTGGACGGTGATCGAGATCGCCACGGGCGAGGAGCTCGGCACCTTCGACAGCGAGGCCGACGTGGCGCTCTGCCTCGCCCTCGCGAAGCTCGACCGCGGCCGTGTGGAGATCGTCAAGGACGCGAGCCCGCTGGCGAGCTACACATCGTGGCCCTGAGTGTGGGCCGGCGGCACGTGCTGCCGGCCCGCCGCCTGCCGGGATATTGCCGGCCCGCGGGCGGCCGGCCATGGTCCGCGCATCCATGCCGGCAGCCGGGCCGTCAGCGCCCGGCGCCGGCCTATCGGGAGGAACCCGCCGATGAACATCGACACCCTGCCCGACGAGGCGGATTTCGTCTTCTTCGCCGAGACAATGCCCGACGAAGGACTCCACCGCATCGCGATCGCCGTCGAGGGGATGGACGCCCCGATCCCCACCTTGCTGGTCACGGTGACACGCGACAGCGCGCTCGCCATCGCCGACCGGCTCAACCGCCGGCTCGGCCACGACCGCGACTCCTGGACCGCCTTCGCCGCGCGCTGCCTCGGCGGCGTGCCTCGCTGACCGCTCGGCCACCTCCGCACGGGGCGCCGATTTCGCGGGGCACCGCCGAGCTTCGTAACCCGCGGCCCAACCGTTCGCCTCGTCGCGCACGTTCTTTCCGGACGCGATGCCGGCGTGCCCCCTGGTCTCCGCCGACCGTCCCCTTCCCGTCGATGCCCCGGAGTGGAGAGAAGCGAGTGCCGGGCAAGCGTCCGGTGACGAGAGGGAGTGGGTCCCTCGCGCGCCGGGCGCGGCAGCCGCGAAGGAGGCACCCGCCATGTTCGGCATCGACACCGACCACGATCCCATCACCCCGTCCAACACCGAACTCCTCGAAGCGCTCGGGCTCGACGCCCACGCCGTGCGCGAGGCGCTCGCCGACGACCTCGTCCGGCGCTGCCCCGACCGCGCGGCCGCAGTCGACCGGAGTTGAGAAGAGCTTGAAGACGGTGAGCGGAAGGGGGGCTGGAGGAAGGTTCCGGTCCCCGCCGCTCGTCAA
>CAZSPS010000414.1:0-2786 GCA_964608875.1 uncultured Ectothiorhodospiraceae bacterium | reverse complement strand
CGATTTAGACTGTATATATTATCAGTATAACTTTCATTTGTCATTGTTTTTATTGAAAAATAATGTCTCTGTCGCGCTTCGCCTTCTTCACGTGAGAGGCACCCCCGTCTCTGGGGGGACGTCAAACCCTTGCTGGTTTCGCGGTGTTCTTGCGCGAGTCGTTGCTACGAATCTCAACCGATCCGCAACGGCACCCCCAACGCCCGTTGCCAAGCGACATCATCAGAAACTGACCCCCTGGCGACACGAAAACTGACCCCCCCTCCTGATCAATGGCACAGCGCTGACGGGGTTATCCACGCTTTGTCCACGGCGACGATCCCCAGACAATCGAGTCGCGGTGGGCAAAGGGTGGGTAACCCCCTCGACGACCCTGGCCGATGGCTGCTTCCCGCCTTCACGATGCCGCCTGCGAGGCCGCCGCGGGCGCGTTGAGCACGCCGGCGCGGCGCTTCTCGCGCAGCCGGTAGCTCTCGCCCGTGATGGTCAGGACGTGGCTGTGGTGCAGCAGCCGGTCGAGGATCGCGGTGGCCACCACGGCGTCGCCGAACACCTCGCCCCACTCGCCGACCGAGCGGTTCGAGGTGATCAGCAGGCTGCCCCGCTCGTAGCGCCGCGACACGAGCTGGAAGAACAGGTGCGCCGCGTGCGCCTCGAACGGCAGGTAGCCGAGTTCGTCGACGATCAGCAGCTTCGGCTTGGCGTAGAACGCGAGCCGCTCCTCGAGGTGCCCCTCGGCGTGCGCCTTGACCAGCGCGGCCATCACCGCCTGCGCGGTCGCGAACAGCACCGAGTAGCCCTGGCGGATCGCCTCGCGGCCGAGCGCGATGGCCAGATGCGACTTGCCGACCCCGGGCGGACCGAGCAGCAGGACCGCGTCGCCGTGGGCGATCCAGCGCGACGCCGCGAGCTCCCGCACCTGGCGCCGGTCGACGCCGGGCTGCGCCTTGAAGTCGAAGTCCGCGAGTTCGCGCACCACCGGGAAGTGCGCGATCTTGAACGCCATCTCCTGGCGCCGCTCGTTCTTGCGCGCCACCTCGCGGCCGACCAGGAACGCCACCGCTTCGCGCAGCGTCAGGTTCTTCGCCGCCGCCTCGTCGAGCAGGCTGTCGAGCTGGTCGCGGATGCAGGTCAGCTGCAGCCGGGTCAGCTGCTCGATCAGGACGTCGTGGTCCACGGCCATCTCAGAACGTCCCGCCGGCGACGGCCGCGTACTCGTCCAGCGGCCGCAGCAGTTCCGGCTCCGGCGTCGCCGCGTCCCCGGCCGGGGGCGGCCCGGCGTTGACGCCCTCGAAGTGCGCCCGCTCGACGATCCGCGCGTGCCGGCCGTCGTGCGCGCCATGGTCCGCCACGACCTCGCCGCCGTGGTGCACGCGCACCCGGCCGCCGCTGGCCACCACCCGCACCCGTTCGCCGATCAGCCGCCACGGCACCGAGTAGGCGTTGGTGTCCACCGTCACCGCGCAGTCCGCGTGCACCGTCCGGATCAGATCCCGCAGCTGCCCGAACGGCGGCCTTCCCGCGCACGGCCCCAGCCGGTCCGCCTCGCGTTCGAAGCGCGCCGCCGGCGTCTCGCCCGTCGTGCCGTGCCGGCGCGCGTCGGCGATCTCCCGCATCCACCATGCCAGATGCCCCTCCAGGGCGCCCAGACTCCCGAACCCGTGCCCCGCGATCGCGTTGCGCTTCACGTAGCGGACGCCGTTCTCGTCCTTGCCCTTGGTCCGCGCCCGGTACGGCGCGCAGGCCCGGGGCCGGAACCCCCAGTGCGCCGCGAACGCCAGGAACCGGTCGTTGAACTCCACCTCGCGCGTCACCGGGTCGTGGCGCACCACCAGCGGCTTGGGGTTGTCCACCAGCACCTCGTCCGGAACGCCGCCGAAGTGCAGGAACGCACCCTCCAGGCCCGCGAACCACGCCGACTGGCGCTGGTTGGCGAAAACCTTCACGTAGATCCGCCGCGAGTAGCCCAGCGTCGCCACGAACAGGTGCACGCGCACCGCCTCGCCGCCGACCGGAACCCGGCACGTGCCGAAGTCGATCTGCAGCTGACCCCCCGGCGCCGTCTCGAACCGCACCGTCGCCTTCGCCTCCGCCGACAGCAGCTTCCTGTACGGCGCCACCGCGCGCTCCACCGTCCTCAGGCTCGCCTCGATCGACAGCTCGCGCTCCAGATCCTGGCGCACCACCTCCGCGTTGCCGCGGTGCCGGCGGAACCGCTCCTCGAGCCACCCGTCCAGACCCGCGAGCTTGCCGCCGCGCCCCGGGCCGCCGTAGGCCGCCCAGCCCTCCGCCGCGACGTAGCGCTTCACCGTGTTCCGGCTGCACCCGAACTCCTGCGCGATCCGCCGCGTGCCCCAGCCACGCCGGTGCAGCCCCAGCATCGCCTGAACCTCGTCCGGCTCCAACATCCTTTGCCTCCGCAGTCTTCCTGACCGCGGCATATCGTGGCATTCCCTCATGCGTTCCGACTCCTCTTCCCCGTTCAAGGGGGGGTCAGTTTTGGTGTCGCCTGAGGGTCAGTTTTACGTGTCGCCTAACAGCGACGGCGGGGGTCTAGTCCACTCCTGCCATTTGCGGGTCGCCGGGCTGCGGGTAAAGCAGCAGTCCTGCGGATTCGCGTGGTCGCGAACGAAGTCGCGCCGAACGGGCTCGCGGCCGCTGCCGGGAACGGCAAGCCGCAGCCGCCGCGATCGACGGCAACCGGAAGAAATGCATCGAGGGCTGACCGCAGTTGAATCTGCGCTCCGACGACCTGCACAAGGCGCCGGATGGCCCATCAAAACTAA
>CAZSPS010000413.1:0-3847 GCA_964608875.1 uncultured Ectothiorhodospiraceae bacterium | reverse complement strand
GATCTTGGTCTTGCGTGAACGCTCCATTCAGTCCTCCCGCGGCGCGATCAGGATCGCACGAAAATCGTTGACGTTGGTGAGTGTGGGTCCGGTCTCGACCAGCGCGCCGAGCGCTTCGAAGAAGCCGTAGCCGTCGTTGCGTTCGAGGGCCGCCCGCGGGTCGAGCCCGCACGCGCGCGCGCGCGCCATGAGGCCCGGCGCGTACGCCGCCCCGGCGTTGGTCTCGGTGCCGTCGATGCCGTCGGTGTCGGCGGCACCGAGACCAACGCGGGGGCGGCGTACGCGCCGGGCCTCATGGCGCGGGCGCGCGCGTGCGGGCTCGACCCGCGGGCGGCCCTCGAACGCAACGACGGCTACGGCTTCTTCGAGGCGCTCGGCGCGCTGGTCGAGACCGGACCCACCCTTACCAACGTCAACGATTTTCGTGCGATCCTGATCGCGCCGCGGGAGGACTGAATGGAGCGTTCACGCAAGACCAAGATCATGGCCACCCTGGGGCCGGCGAGCGACGACCCCGAGGTCATCGCCGCGTTGTTCCGGGCGGGGGCGGACCTCTTCCGCCTCAACTTCAGCCACGGCGAGGTCGAGGACAGCCGCCGCCGGGTGGAGATCGTGCGCGCGGTGGAGGCCGAGGCGGGCCGGCCCGTCGGCATCCTGCTGGACCTGCAGGGGCCGAAGTTCCGGATCGGCGCGTTCGCGGACGGCGGCGTGGAGGTGGCGGACGGGGCGCGCCTGCGGCTCGACCTCGAGGAGCGGCCGGGGGACGCGCGCCGGGTGTGCTTCCCGCACCCCGAGGTGCTGGCCGCGCTCGCGCCCGGCGCGCTGTTGCTGGTGGACGACGGCCGCATCCGGCTGCAGGTGGTGGAGTGCGGGGCGGACTACGCGGAGGCCGAGGTGGCGGTGGGCGGCGCGCTGTCGGACCGCAAGGGGGTGAACGTGCCGGGGGTGTTCCTGCCCCTTTCCGCGATGTCGGACAAGGACCGGCGCGACGTGGCCACCGGGCTCGAGCTGGGGGTGGACTGGATCGCGCTCTCCTTCGTGCAGCGCGGCACGGACGCCGACGAGCTGCGCACCCTCGTCGGTGGGCAATGCCGGATCATGGCGAAGATCGAGAAGCCGGCGGCGCTCGAGGACTCGGCCTCGATCGTCGACGCCTTCGACGCGGTGATGATCGCGCGCGGCGACCTCGGGGTGGAGCTGCCGCCGGAGCGGGTGCCCTCCGCCCAGAAGCGCCTGGTGCGGGCGTGCCGGAAGCTGGGCAAGCCGGTGGTGGTGGCCACCCAGATGCTGGAGTCGATGGTGCGCTCCCCGGTCCCCACCCGCGCCGAGGCGTCGGACGTGGCGACCGCGGTCTACGAGGGGGCGGACGTGGTGATGCTGTCGGCCGAGACCGCGGTCGGGCGCTACCCGGTCGAGTCGGTCACCTTCATGAGCCGCATCGTCGAGCAGATCGAGGGCGACGAGTACTACCGCGAGGGGCTCGAACGCGAGCGCACGCGCCCGGAGCCCACGGTGGCGGACGCGATCTGCCAGGCCCTGCGGAGCACCGCGCGGGTGCTCTCGGCGCCGGCGGTGGTGGCGTACACGGCATCGGGCTTCTCCGGCCTGCGGGCCGCGCACGAGCGCCCGCACGTGCCGATCCTCGCGCTCACCCCGTCGCGGGCGACGGCGCGCCAGCTGGCGCTGGCGTGGGGGGTGTATCCGGTGGTGGTGCCGGACGTGGCGAACGAGGAGGAGATGGCCGAGGTGGCGTGCCGGGCGGCGCTCGACGAGGGCGCGGCGCGCCCCGGCGACCGCATCGTCATCGCCGCAGGCGTGCCGTTCGGGGCGGCGGGGACCACGAACCTCATCCGCGTGGTGGAGGTGCCGCGCGCGGAGGCTGCGGGTGCGGCGGATGCGGCGGATGCGGCGGCGGCGGGGCGTGCGGAGGACGCGGCGAAGCGGTGAGCCGCGGGGCCGCCCGCGGGGCTTTTCCCCTATAATGCGCGCCCTTTTTTCGAGGAGCCCTCGAATGAACGGGCCGAAGCGCATCGGCGGGACCGACGACGTTCGCATCGAAGCGATCGTCGACGTCGCCTCGCCGCAGGCGATCCTGGACGAGCTGCCCCTGACCGGACCGGCCGCCGCCACCGCGTTCGCGGCGCGCGAGGCCATCCGGCGGGTGCTCGAGGGCGAGGACGACCGCCTCGTGGCGGTGGTGGGGCCGTGCTCGATCCACGACCCCGAGGCGGCCGTCGAGTACGCCGGGCGGCTGGCCGAGGCGCGCGAGCGCTTCGCGGACGACCTGCTGGTCGTCATGCGGGTGTATTTCGAGAAGCCGCGCACCACCGTCGGCTGGAAGGGCCTCATCAACGACCCCGATCTGGACGGCACCTTCCGCATCGACCGCGGGCTGCGCCTCGCGCGCCGGCTGCTGCTCGACGTGAACGCGCTGGGGGTGCCGGTCGGGGTCGAGTTCCTGGACGTGTTCACCCCGCAGTACCTGGCCGACCTGGTGTCGTGGGGGGCGATCGGCGCGCGCACCACGGAGAGCCAGGTGCACCGCGAGCTCGCGTCCGGGCTGTCGTGCCCGGTGGGGTTCAAGAACGGCACCGGCGGCAGCATTCGCCTCGCGGTGGACGCCATCGGCGCGGCGCGCGCGAGCCACCATTTCCTGGGGGTCACCAAGGGCGGCCACGCCGCCATCGTCAAGACCGCGGGCAACGCGGACTGCCACATCATCCTGCGCGGCGGCGGCGGCGAGCCCAACTACGGGGCGGCGCACGTGGCGCGCGCGGGCGCGCTGCTGGAGGCGGCGGGGCTCGCGCCGCGCATCATGATCGACTTCAGCCACGCCAACAGCGAGAAGCGGCACGAGCGCCAGCTGGCGGTGGGGGAGGACGTGGCCGGCCAGATCGCGGGCGGCGAGCGCCGCATCGTGGGGGCGATGATCGAGAGCAACCTCGTGGCGGGGCGCCAGGACATCGGGCCGGGCGGCCCGCGGGTGTACGGCATGAGCGTTACGGACGCCTGCATCGGCTGGGACGATACGGTGCCGCTGCTGGAGCGCCTGGCGGAGGCGGTGCGCGCGCGCCGGAGCCGGGCCGCCGCCGCCGCCGCCGACTGACCCGAAGAGGCGGTCAGGCGGCGGCGGTGGCCGCGAGCTCGCGGGCGAGGGCGTAGATCTCCTCGGCGTCCAGGACCTGGTCGTTGCGCTCGAAGAGCCGCGCGATGCACGCGCGGTGCAGGCGGAGCTTGAGCGAGCCGATGGCGAGGCCGCCGAAGGTCCGCTTGCCGTGGCGGGCTTCGCCGCGGTCGAACGGGTCGAGGCCCTCGATGCCGGACGGAGGAGTGGTGCCGGGGTCGGCCAGGAGCTCGAGGTCCGGGTGATCGCGCCATGCCGCCTCGGGAAGGAGGCGGACCCCCGGGGCACCGGTCGCCACCGCGACGGCCGCGCCCTCGAGCGCGGCGGGGAGCGCGGACTCGTCCGCCACGGCGACGGGTTCGCACGGGGCGCCGAAGCGCTCCCCCACCGCGTCGGCGGCGGCGCGCGCGCGGCCGAGGTCGCGCGAGCCGAGCCGCACCGCCGCACCCTCCGTGCCGAGCAGCCCCGCGATGCGCTGCCCGACCGGCCCGGTGCCCGCGAGCACGACGGCCGTGCGGCCCGCGAGCGGCTTGGCCCGGCCGCCGCCGAACTCCGCCAGCAGCAGCGCGACGGCCGCCGCCGCGGTGGTGTTCGCGCCGTTGCTGTCGAGCATGACCGACACCCGGAAGCCGCCGTGGAAATGGCCGCGGACCGCCGCGAGCAGCGCCTCCCCGTCCGCGAGCCGGCTGCCTCCGACGAACAGCGCGGAGTCCTTCTTGTGGG
>CAZSPS010000412.1:0-5065 GCA_964608875.1 uncultured Ectothiorhodospiraceae bacterium | reverse complement strand
GCCGTAGCGGACGTTCTCGAGCACCGTCAAATGGGGGAAGAGCGCGTAGTCCTGGAACATGAGCCCGACCCCGCGCGCCTCCGGCGGAACGTGGACGCGCCGCCCCGCCGGCCCGCCGGCGGACGCCGTCCGCCCGCCGATGCGGATGCGCCCCGCCGCCAGCGTCTCGAGCCCCGCCGCGAGGCGCAGCAGGGTGCTCTTGCCGCAGCCCGAGGGGCCGAGCAGACACACCGTCTCGTCCGGCCGCACCGCGAGGTCCACCTCATGCACGGCGAGGAAGTCCCCGTAACGGTGCGATACGCCTTCGAGCTCGAGACCCGCCATCAGCCGGCGCTCCAATGGCCGGGGCGCGAGCGGGCGATGGTGCGGCTCAGCACGACCACCGGCGCGAGCCCCGCCGCCACGATGGTGAGCGCCCCGAGCGCGCACTCCTCCAGCCGCTCGTAGGACGCGAACTGGTAGACGAAGGTGGCCAGGGTCTCGAAGTCGAACGGCCGCATGACGAGGGTGAGGGGCAGCTCCTTCAAGGTGTCCACGAACACCAGCAGCACGGCGGCGAGGAGGCTCGGCCGCGCGAGCGGCAGGTACAGCCGGCGCAGGGCCGCCACCGGCCCCGAGCCGAGGGTGCGGGCCGCCCCGGCCATGCCCGGGGTCACCCGCTCCAGCCCCGCGTCGAGCGTGCGGTAGCCGATCGAGAGGAAGCGCACGCAGTAGCCGAGGACGAGGGCGGCGGCGGTGCCGCTCAGGAGAAGCCCCGTAGAGAGGCCGAAGAGCGCGCGGCTGAGCGCATCGAGGGCGTTGTCGAGCGCGCCCAGCGGATACAGCAGGCCGACCGCGAGCACCGCCCCCGGCACCGCGTAGCCGACGGCGGCGGCCTCCGCCGCGCCCCGCATCGCGGGGCTCCGCGAGAGCCGCACCCCGTAGGCGAGCACGAGCCCCACGGCGGTGGTGAGCGCGGCGGCGGCGGCGGCGAGGCCGAGGCTGTTGCGGACGAGCGCGAGGTACTCGCGCGCGAGCGCCGCCTCGTAGTACTCGAACGCGTAGCCCGCGAGCACCCCCGCCGGCAGGCCGAAGCCGAGCAACACGGGCAGGGCGCACCACGCGCAGGCCGCTGCCCCCGCCGCGCGCGGCAGGGGGTAGTCCGGGAGCGCGCGCACCCGCCCGGTGGTGGCGTGGAAGCGCGCGCCGCGGCGGCGCGCGCGCCGTTCGAGGGCGAGCAGGCAGAAGGTGAACAGCATGAGCCCGGCCGCGAGCTGCGACGCCCCGGCCGGGCTGTCCATGTTCAGCCATACGTCGATGATCCCGACGGTAAGCGTTGATACCGCAAAGAAATCCAACGTCCCGAACTCGTTCAGGGTCTCCATCAGCGCGAGCGCCGTGCCGGCCGCGATCGCGGGCCGCGCCAGCGGCAGGGCCACCGCGAAGAAGCTCCGCAGCGGGCCGCGGCCCAGGGTGCGGCTCGCCTCGTACAGGCAGAAGCACTGCTCGGTGAAGGCGGCGCGGGCGAGCAGGTACACGTAGGGATAGAGCACCAGCGAGAGCACGGCCGCCGCTCCGCCCAAGGAGCGGATCTCGGGGAACCGGTACTCGTGCGGCGAGGTCCAGCCGAACGCCGCGCGCAACGCCCCCTGCACCGGGCCCGCGTACTCGAGCTGGTCGGTGACGACGAAGGCGAGCACGTAGCCCGGCACCGCGAGCGGCAGGAGCAGCGCCCACGAGAAGAAGCGGCGCCCGGGGAAGCGGTACATGGTGACGAGCCAGGCGGTGCTCGCCCCGAGCACGGCGACCCCGGCCCCGACCCAGAGCAGCAGCCACAGCGTGTTCGAGACGTAGAGGGGCAGGACGGTGGCGGCGAGGTGGCGCCAGGTGTCGTCCGACGGGTCGAACGCCCGGTACACGACGGCCGCGAGCGGGGTCGCGACGAGCGCGGCGGCGGCGAGCGCGGCCACCGTCCAGCCGTCGGCGGACGGGCGCCGCACGCGGCGGAGGACGGCGACTGCGGCGGCGGCGGGCATGGCCGTTACGCCGCTACGGCCCCTCGTCGAACCGCACCCGGTCCACGATGCGGCTCGCGGCCTTGCGGTGGCGGGCGAGCTCGCTCAACGCGAGCGTGTCCGCGCGGAAGCTCCCGAGGGACGCCGTGTAGGGGTCCGCCTCGACCCCCGGCTTCACCGGGTACTCGAAGTTGCGGCTCGCATACATCCCCTGCGCGGCGTCCCCGGCCAGGAACTCGAGGAGCCGCACCGCCCCGGCCCGGTTCCCGGCCCCGGCGACGACTGCCGCGCCGGAGACGTTCACGTGCTGGCCGCGGCCGTCCCGGTCGAGGAAGTGCACCCGGATCGACCGCGCCCACGCCTGCTGCTCGGGCTCCTTCGCGTTCGTCGCCATCTTCCCCATGTAGTAGGTGTTGCCGAGCGCCACGTCGCACACCCCCTCGTGGATGGCCTTCGCCTGGGCGCGGTCGTTGCCCTGGGGCTTGCGGGCGAGGTTCGCCTTGACCCCGCCGAGCCAGCGCTCCGCCGCCGCCTCGCCGTCGTGCGCGACGAGCGCGGCCAGGAAGGCGACGTTGTAGACGTGCTTGCCCGAGCGCGAGCACACGCGCCCCCGGAACTTCGGGTCGGCGAGATCGGCCGCGCTCCGGACCTCGTCCGCGCCCACCCGGCCGCGGTGGGCGAAGACCGCGCGCGCGCGCGTGGTGAGGCCGAACCAGAGGCCGTCCGGGTGGCGGAGGTGCGGCGGGACGTTCGCCTCGAGCACGGGCGAGCGCACCGGTTCGAGCAGCCCCGCGGCGGCCAGCGCATCGAGCCGGCCGACGTCCACGGTGAGGACCGCATCGGCGGGGTTGTTGGCGCCGGCCGCCCGGATGCGGTCCACGATGCCCCGGTTGGCGAACACCACGTTGACCTCGATGCCGGTCTCGCGGGTGAACGCCGCCAGGATGGGTTCGATGAGGAACGGCTGGCGGTAGGAGTAGAGGTTGACCTCCCCCGCCCTCTCCCCTGCGGCGGCGGTGGTAGCGGTGGCGGTGACGGCGGATACGGCGAGCAGCGCCGCGGCGAGCAGGCGGAAGACGGACGGCTTGCGCACGGGGCGGGCTCCCGCGACGGCGGGTCCGGAGAGGCCGGATGGGCCGGCTTCGCAGCGCTCGCTCATTGCCGTGACTCCCATGCCGGGCCGGGCCGGCGCACCGCCGGCCGGTTGGACCGGCAACCGCGGGGCGCGCATTATAAACAAGAACGATTCGCATTCGCAATATCGTTCCTCCCTTGCGCTCGCCTCCCGTCCGATGGCACGCTGTCGCTTCCGGCGCAGGCCCCCTCCCCGCTCCCCCCCGCGGGCGTGCGGGCCGCCCGGCGCACCGCGCGCAGCGCGCGGCCACCCTCGACACCGGGAGGCATCCGCCCCGTGCAGAACGCCGAGCTCAAGCGGGCGGGTCTCAAGGCCACCCTGCCCCGGCTGCGCATCCTGGAGATCCTGGAGGCGAGCGCGGACCGCCACGTGAGCGCGGAGGACGTATACCGCCGCCTGCTGTCGGCCGACGAGCCGGTCGGCCTCGCCACCGTCTACCGCGTGCTCACCCAGTTCGAGCAGGCCGGCCTCGTCATCCGCCACAACTTCGACGGCGGCTCCGCCGTGTTCGAGCTCGCCGAAGGCGAGCACCACGACCATCTGGTGTGCGTGCGCTGCAACCGGGTGGTGGAGTTCATGGACGAGACCATCGAGCGGCGCCAGCGGCGCATCGCCGCCGGCAACGGCTTCTCGATGACCGACCACAGCCTCATCATCTACGGCATCTGCGAGGCCTGCCAGACGGACGGCGGCGCGGGCGCCGGTACGGCCGGCGGTTGAGCGCGGCGGGGTTCGGGGTACCATCGCGCCCTCGCACGGGCGTGCGCACACGCGGAGGGACGACGGAGATGGGGGGACCGCTCGCGGGCTTCCGGATCGTCGAGCTGGCGGGGATCGGCCCGGGGCCGATGTGCGCGATGATGCTCTCGGACATGGGGGCGGACGTGCTGCGGGTGGACCGCACGGCGGATTCCGGCGTCGGGCTGCGGCGGGATCCGCGCTTCGACCTCCTCAACCGCGGCCGGCGCTCCGTGGCCGTCGATTTGAAGAGCGAGGCCGGACGCGAGACCGTGTTGAGGCTCGCGGGCGCCGCCGACGGCCTCGTCGAGGGCTTCCGGCCGGGGGTCGCGGAGCGGCTCGGGGTCGGCCCGGACGCCTGCCTCGCCCGCAACCCGCGCCTCGTGTACGGGCGCATGACGGGCTGGGGGCAGGACGGCCCCATCGCCCACGCGGCCGGTCACGACATCAACTACATCGCCCTCACCGGCGCGCTGCACGCGGTCGGCGAGCGGGGCGGCCCGCCGGTGCCGGCGCTCAACCTCATCGGCGACTTCGGCGGCGGCGGCCTGTACCTCGCGTTCGGGATGGCGTGCGGCCTGCTCGAGGCCGGGCGCTCGGGGCGGGGCCAGGTGGTGGACGCGGCCATGACCGACGGCTCGGCCTCCCTCATGACCATGGTGTACGGCATGTTCGCAGCCGGCGCGTGGGAGGACGCGCGCGGCCGGAACGCGGTGGACGGCGGCAGCCACTTCTACACCGTGTACGAGACCAGGGACGGGAAGTACGTCTCGATCGGCTCCATCGAGGACAAGTTCTACGCCGAGCTGCTGGAGCGAAGCGGCATCGACCCCGCCACGCTGCCCGGGCAGTTCGACCGCGACCGGTGGCCGGAGGCGAAGGAGCGGTTCGCGGCCGTCTTCCGCTCGAAGACCCGCGACGAATGGTGCGCGCTGATGGAGGGGAGCGACGTGTGCTTCGCGCCGGTGCTCTCGCTCGACGAGGCGCCGGAGCATCCCCACAACCGGGCGCGCGCGACGTTCGTCGAGGTCGACGGGGTGGTGCAGCCCGCGCCCGCGCCCCGCTTCAGCCGCACCGCCCCCGGCATCCGGCGCGGCCCTGCGCGGCGCGGCGAGCACACCGACGAGGCGCTGGCGGACTGGGGCTTCTCGGCCGGGGAGATCGCCGCGCTGCACGCGCAGGGCGCGATCGCGGGCGA